>NZ_RAWQ01000087.1:0-37724 GCF_003668965.1 Corallococcus sp. AB030 | reverse complement strand
CCGGGGAGGCGCATGGTGGAGGAAGGCAGGCAGCCTAGCCCACGCTCCGCCGCCACTCGCCGAGCCGCCATCCGCGCACCGTCGCGTCAAGGCTCCCCGTCCGCCGCCTCCACCCCAGGCCCCCAACCGCTACGGGCTCTACGGCGGCCGGTCGCTGGGCTCCGGACACGCGGGCGTGGGCATGGAACTGGGCTTCCCCTTCGTGTCCGCGCGCGGCATGTACGGCGTGCTGGAGCACCTGGACCTGGGGCTGGGCGTGGACACCGTCTACGGCCTGATGACCGAGCTGCGCGCCAGCGTCCGCTTCACCCTCCTGGACAGCGACAACGTCAGCCTCGCCTTCGTGGTGGACGGCGGCCACGCGTTCTTCCTGCGTCCCCCGGACACCGAGGACAAGGGCGCGCGCTACCTGAGCGGCCGGCGCGACTGGAACGTGGCCCCCGGGCTGGTGGCGTCCTTCCAGGGCGACAGCCCGCGCGCGTGGCGGCCGTACCTGGATGTCCGCGCCCTGATGGCCTTCGACATGGACCCCATCCAGAAGGATCCGCTGTCCGGTGTGCCGCCCGCGTGGAAGCTGGATGCGTCCGTCCTCGTCCGGCTGGGCGCGGAGTTTCCCGTGGGTGAGAAGACGTCCTACGCTGTCTCGTTCGGTGGCGACTTCCGCAGCCGCTCCTCGGACGCGGAGTTCATGCCCACGCTGTCCGTGGGCGTGGTGTCCACGCTGTTCTGAAATCCCCCTTCCCCCTCTCGACCCGAGGTCAGCTCATGCGCGGCAGTGTCATCGGTGCAGGTTCGTTCGGAACGGCGCTCGCCAACGTGCTCGCGGTGAATTGCGACGAAGTCCGCCTGTGGGGCCGTGAGCCCTCCGCCGTGGAGGCCATCAACACCCACCACGAGAACGCGACCTACCTCAAGGGCATCCCCCTCTCCGAGCGCGTGCGCGCGACCACGGACCTGGAGGAGGCGCTGGCCGGCTCGGAGATGGTGGTGCTCGCCACGCCCAGCCACGCCACCCGTGAGGTGCTCGCGCGCGCCAAGGACTTCCTGCCCAAGAGCGTGCCGCTCGTCACGGTGTCCAAGGGCATCGAGAACGGCACGCTGCTCACCATGACGGAGCTGCTGGAGGACTGTCTGCCGGAGGAGTTCCACCCGTACGTCGCGGTGCTCTCCGGCCCCAGCTTCGCCAAGGAGCTGGCCCGTCGCATGCCCACGGTGGTGACCATCGCGTCGCACTGGGACAAGGTGGCCCAGCGCTGTCAGAAGGCGCTCCAGACGGACACCTTCCGCTCGTACACGTCCACGGACGTGGTGGGCGTGCAGTACGGCGGCGCGCTGAAGAACGTCATCGCCATCGCCGCGGGCATGGCGGACGGCCTGGGCATGGGCCACAACGCGCGGGCCGCCATCATCACGCGCGGCCTGGCGGAGATTACGCGGCTCGCGGTGCGCAAGGGCGCCAACCCGCTGACGCTCTCCGGCCTGTCCGGCATGGGCGACCTGGTGCTCACCTGCACGGGCGAGCTCAGCCGCAACCGCCACGTGGGCATGGAGCTGGGCAAGGGCCGCAAGCTGCCGGACATCCTCGCGGAGATGAAGGAGGTCGCCGAGGGCGTGAAGACCGCCAAGAGCGCGCGCGACCTGTCCCTCAAGACGGGCGTGGAGCTGCCCATCTGCGAGCAGGTCTACCTCATCGCCTATGAGGGCAAGAACGCCAAGATGGCCGTCGTGGACCTGATGACGCGCCAGCCGAAGTCGGAGCTGTCCGGCGTCTGAAGACGCCGCGAGGCGCTAGTAGCGGCGCGGCTTCGCTTCGGGGCCCGCGCCGCGCACGCGCCACACGGTGAGCCGCTCGGAGTTGGTGTGGCTCAGGACGAGTCCTTCCGTCTGCATCTCCTCTAGCAGGCGGTTCGTCTTGAGCCGGTCCAACCCGATGGTGCGGCCCAGCATGTCGCCGGGCATGCCGCTGATGTTGCTGCGCAGCTGGTTGATGATGGCGCGCTTGAACTCGTTCTTCTGCAGGCCGTCGATGTCCTGCGTTCTCCACGCGGACAGGATGCCCCAGCCGATGAGCAGCAGCGTCACCACGGCGATGACCGGGTAGACGATGTGGCTGTTCTTCTCGAGCAGCTCGATGTAGCCGGTGGTGATGGACGAGACGGGCCGGTCGTAGTCCGGCCCGGAGTCCTGTCCGGGCAGGCCTTCGATTTGGGCCGTCAACAAAGGGATGAGCAGTTTCAGCGCGGGAGCCAAGGCCCCCCGACTCTACGGGGAGGGCCCCCGCGCCGACAACCCGCCCACCGTCAGACGACGCCGATGGACTCGGACGCACCCTCGGCGAACAGGGTGATGTCCGCCTTGGCCAGGAGCGTGGACAGGCCCTCGCGCTTCACCGCGCTGATGGCCACGCCGCCCAGGGAGCGCAAGAGCGACTCCACCTCGTCCGCGGACAGCTGGTCCGCCTTGTTCCACACCATCAGGCGCGGCTTCTCCATCAAACCCAGCGAGGCGAGGATCTTCTCCACCGCCTCCACCTGGTCGTCGCGCGCCGGGTCGCTCGCGTCCACCACGTGCAACAGGAGGCTTGCGTCGTACAGCTCCTCCAGCGTGGCGCGGAAGGCCGCCACCAGGTCCTTGGGCAGGTCCCGGATGAAGCCCACCGTGTCGGTGATGATGACCTCGCGCTCCTGCGGGAAGCGCAGCCGCCGGCTCGTGGGGTCCAGCGTGGCGAACAGCTTGTCCTCCGCCAGCACCTCCGCGTTGGTGATGGCGTTGAGCAGCGTGGACTTGCCCGCGTTGGTGTAGCCCACGATGGAGATGACCGGCACCTCGCGCCGGTTGCGCTGCGCCCGGCGGACGCTGCGCTCGCGGCTGATGACGTCGATGCGGCGCTCCAGGTTGGTGATGCGCTCGCGCACGCGGCGACGGTCGATTTCGAGCTTCGTCTCACCCGGGCCGCGGCCGCCCACGCCACCGCCCATGAGGCGGCTGAGCGAGTCATCCCCCTGCACCAGCCGGGGCAGCCGGTACTTCAGCTGCGCCAGCTCCACCTGCAGCTTGCCCTCGGCCGTCTGCGCGCGCTGGGCGAAGATGTCCAGGATGAGCTGCGTGCGGTCCAGGATTTTGAGGCTCGTCGCATCTCCGATGTGGCGGCCCTGCGACGGGGTGAGGTCCTTGTCGAAGATGAGCAGGTCCACCATGGACTGCATGGAGCGCAGGTTCAGGTCCTCCAGCTTGCCCCGGCCGATGAGGTAGCGCGGATCCGCTTCGCGCTTCATCTGGAGCACGCTGTCCACCACCTCCACGCCCGCGGTGCGCGCCAGCTCCTTCAGCTCCGCGAGTGAGGACTCCGCCCGGGCGCGGTTGCCGTCCAGGCACACCGCCACCAGGATGGCGCGCTCCTTCCCGGACACGGTGCGCGCGGCGGCCTTGCGGTTGAACTCCTCCTCCAGCGCGTCCAGCGTGGACAGCAGGTCCGGCTGTTCCACGTGCACGGAGGGCAGGGTGGACACGTGCCAGAACTCGCCCGCGCCGTTCTCCGGCACCAGGTAGGCCCAGTGCAGCACGCCGGGCAGGCCTTCGTTGCCCACGCCCACGGCCGCCACGCAGTCCAGGCGCAGGAGCGCGAGGTCCGTGAGGTCGTCCTTCGTCAGGGGTTCGCTCTTCAGGTGCGTGTGCACCAGCCGCAGGCCACGCAGACGGATTTGTCCGGCGCGCGCACGGCCGATGTCCGGCAGCTCCAGCTTGTGCGCGTTGCCCACCACGACGTGCTCGATGTCGCCCTTTCGGTTGATGAGGACGCCCACCTGACGGTTGAGCTCGTGCGACAGCTCGGTGAGGTGGCGGGCAAGCTCCGCGGACACGATTTCGCGCGGATCCACGCGGCGGCGGAAGGTGTTGCGCAGCCGCTGCTGCTCGCTCGACTTCAGGCCCAGGGTGTTGCCGAAGATTTCCTTCAAACCGTTTCTCCTGGCGCGGACATCGAACGACCCGCGCTGCATTCAAGGCATTGGATGGACTGGGGCCACCCGCGTTTCATGACAAAGCCCCCCAGCCGGTGTGTCTCGCAGCCTGGTGAACAACCGGCCACGCGCGTCCTTTCCCGTTCCAGCCTACGCTGCCCCTGTGACTGATTCCGCACGCAACGCCTTGCGCGGGGCCCGCCGCGTGGTGGTGAAGATTGGGACCAACGCGCTGACGAGCGCCACGGGCCGCTTCAACCGTGCCCACTTCGACGCGCTGGGGCAGGACCTGCTGTGGGCCGCCGGCGGCCGGGAGCTGGTGGTGGTGTCCAGCGGCGCCATCGCCCTGGGCATGGAGCGGCTGGGGCTGCCCGCGCGCCCCCGGGACATCCCAGGCAAGCAGGCGTGCGCGGCGGTGGGGCAGAGCCGCCTGATGCAGGCGTACGAGGAGGCGTTCGGTCACGCGGCCCGGACGGTGGCCCAGGTGCTGCTCACCCACGAGGACGTGCAGGAGCGCCGCCGCTACCTCAACGTGAAGCACACGCTGGAGCGCCTGCTGGCCGCGGGCGTGGTGCCGGTCATCAACGAGAACGACACCGTGTCCGTGGACGAGCTGAAGTTCGGCGACAACGACACGCTGGCGAGCCTGGTGGCCGGCGTGGTGGAGGCGGACGCGCTGGTCCTCCTGTCGGACGTGGAGGGCCTCTACACCGCCGACCCGCGCAAGGACGCCGAAGCCCGCCTGATGCCCGCCGTGCCGCGCGTCACCGCGGACGTGCTGGCCCTGGCCGGCGACGCCAGCAGCGAGGTGGGCACGGGAGGCATGGCGTCCAAGGTGCGCGCCGCCGCTCGCGCCGCGGAGCTGGGCATCCCCTGCGTCATCACCTCCGGCGCGGTGCCCGGCCGCCTGCGTGGCGTGCTCCAGGGGGACGCCGTGGGCACGCTCTTCGAGCCCGCCGGACGCCGCAGCGCGCGCACCGCGTGGATCGCCCACGCGCTCCGGCCCCGGGGCCGGCTGGTGGTGGACGCGGGCGCGAAGGAGGCCATCGTCACCGGCAAGCGCAGCCTGCTGCCCAGCGGCGTGACGGGCGTGGAGGGGGACTTCGGCCGGGGAGACCCGGTGGACCTGACGGACGCGGCCGGGATGGTGTTCGCCCGGGGGCTGTCCACCTACGACGCCAACGAGCTCAGGCGCATCGCCGGGCGGCGGAGCACGGACATCGAGGCGGTGCTGGGCTACCGCTACCTGGATGAAGCGGTGCACCGCGACGACCTGGCGGTGCTGTAGCCGCGGTCCACGCAAAGGCCGCCTAGATGGAGCAGGAGACGGACTTCACCGTGCCGGTCGCCGGCTCCGTCAGGCGCATCAGCGCGCGGAACTCCGGGGAGTCCACCTTCATCAGGAGCAGCGAAACCTCCAGCTCCCCAGGCACCCGGCCCAGCTGGAGCTTGCGCTCCTGGCCGTGCAGCAGGGCGAGCTGCGAGTGGCCTTCCCCTTCCGGCAGGGACAGGTCCACCTGGAGCTGGAACGAGTCGCCCTCGCCCTTGGGCGTGAGCACCAGCCGGTAGTCCGGCACGGTCGCGCCCGGACGGCGGCGCTCGGCGCGAAGGGTGCGGCCCGCTTCACCCAGCAGCTTGGGCTGGGCGATCAGCCGGCCGTCGCGCCGGACCTCCAGCGCGAAGTAGAGCGGTTCGGAGCGGGCGTGCGCCGGGGCGGAGACGAAGGCCAGCAGCACCAGCGCCAGCCCGGGAAGCCACTTCTTCAGCAGGGAGGTGCGGTCCATGGTCGAGCCCTCGTCAAAGCATCGGTCCGCCGCGTCGGCCCCACGGCAGACAGCAAAGCCTCCAGGAGGCCCGCTGTCGCTTCTCACCCAAATCGACAATGGCCAAGGAATAACCCAGACGCGCCCCGAGTGCGAGCCCCACACCCGGGGTTGTCTGCTGGCTTGCGGACGAAACGAGGGGTACATGATGGTACCTGCTTGCCTGTTCAGGTTGGGGCGGCTATCCCCCCTTGGACGGAGCCAGTGCCCTCCGCTGTTCCCTTTCTGTTCGTTTCCAGGCCTGCCCCTTTCTCCCACCCCGGAAGTCCCCGGTCTCTTGATCTCCCGGGTCCTGTCCGCCATGGTCACCGATCACCTGAATGGACCGCACGGAACGCATCCTTGATCTCGTGGCACTGTTGCTCGACGCGCGGGAACCCATCTCGTGGGCCGAGCTGCGTGAGCACTTCCCCGCTGACTACGGTGGCTCGGATGATGCCGCGGAGCGCAAATTCGAGCGCGACAAGGCGGAGCTCGTCGAGCTGGGCTTCCCGCTGAGCTACGTGCAGGGGGACGACGAGCGGCGCGACGGCTACCTCGTCGACCGCAACGTCTACTACCTGCCGGAGGCGGACCTCACGAAGGAGGAGCTGGCCGTGCTCTACGCCGCCGGGTCCGCCGCGCTGGCGTCCGGCGCGTTCCCCGGCCGCGACGACCTGGCGCACGCGCTGCGCAAAATCGGCTTCTTCGCCGGCGAATCCCTGCCCACCCCGCGTGTGCGCATGGAGCTGGGCACCGGGCAGCAGGGCCAGGAGAAGGAGGTCTCCGCCCGCCTGGAGCAGCTCTGGGATGCGTGCTCCGCCCACAAGTGGGTGCAGCTGACCTACGGCAGCCCCCGCAAGGACGGCGTCACGGAGCGGCGCGTGGACCCGTACGGCCTGGCGCTGCGGCGCGGCGTGTGGACGCTGGTGGGCTACTGCCACCTGCGCCAGGGCCTGCGCACCTTCCACGTCCACCGCATCCGCGAGCTGAAGGTGAACACCGCCCGGCCGCGCACGCCGGACTTCGAGGTGCCGGCGGACTTCTCGCTGGACGCCCACGTGGCGTACTTCCCCTGGCAGTACCGCTTCCACGAACCGCTGGAGGTGACGCTCCAGCTGACGGGGCCGCAGGCTTCGCGCGCGGGCTCGCTGTTCCCGGGCGCGGCGCTGGAGCCGGTGTCGGAGGGCGTGGTGCGGGCCCGCTTCCCGGTGACGTTCCTGGACGGGCTGACGCGCTTCGTCCTGTCGCTGGGGCAGGACTGCCGTGTGGAGGGGCCTCCGGAGGCGCGTGAGCGCCTGGAGCGGATGGCCGCGAACATCCTGGCGAAGCACGCGCCGGTGGAAGGTCAGCGGGTGAGCGCATGAGCAACGTCCACGAGCGGCTGCGCCGCCTGCTGTTCCTCGTCCCCTACGTTTCGAAGCACCCCGGCGTCACCGTGGAGGCCCTGGCCAAGGCCCTCAACATCAGCCGCGAGGACCTGCTGGAGGAACTGGACCTGCTCACCTGCGTGGGCCGGCCGCCCTTCAACCCGGACGACTACATCGACATCTACGTGGACAACGACCGCGTCTACGTGGACCTGGATCAGCGCCTGTTCGCGCCGCCCCGGCTGACCGCGGGCGAGGCCGCGGCCCTGGCCGCCGCGGCGGAGCTGTTGCGCCCGGCCACCGGCGACGCGCTCCAGAGCGCCCTCACCAAGCTGGAGAACATCATCCCGCCCGCCGCCCGCGAGCGCTTCCGGGAGATGTACCGGAAGATCGACGCCTCCGCGGACGCGCCCCCGGCGCTGGGGCCACTCACCCGGGCCATCCTGGAGCGGCTGGAGGTGACGTTCGGGTACGCCAGCCCCGGCCGCCCGGCGGAACCGCGCCGGGTCCGCCCCTACGAACTGCTCAGCCACCGGGGCCAGTGGTACCTCCAGGGCTTCTGCCACACCCGCCAGGACGCACGCCTGTTCCGGTTGGACCGCATGGAGGACCTGGCCGTCACCACCACGGCCTTCCAGCCCCCGCCGGACGCCCGCGCGGACGTACCCAACCCGGCACGCGGCGCCAGCGAGGCCTCCGTCCGGGTGCGCTTCACCCCCACGGCGGCACCCTACGTGAAGGAGCGCTTCGGCCAGGACGCCCGCCCGCTTGCTGACGGAGGGGTGGAGGTGCGGGTGGCCGGAGACAGTGAGCGCTGGCTCACGCAGTGGGTGCTATCCTTCGGTGGAGAGGCGGAGGTGCTGGAGCCGGCGAGCGCGCGCGCCGCCGTTGCCCGAGCCGTACATGCCTCGATAGGCTCCTAGGACGACATGGCCTTCCAACTGACGATCTCCGAGGGAAAAGACGCCGGCAAGGAGTTCGTCTTCGACCAGGACTCCGTGCTCATCGGGCGCACCTCCGAGTGCGACGTGGTGCTGTACGACCCTGGTATCTCCCGCCGCCACTGCCGCATCTTCCAGGACGGAGGCGGCTACGCGGTGGAGGACCAGAAGAGCGCCAACGGGACGCTCATCAACGGCGCGGCCGTGCAGAAGCAGACGCTGACGGACGGCGACACGCTCACGCTGGGCCCGGTGACGTTCCTCTTCGCGATCGCCGCGGAGGAAGCGACCACCGGCGAGGACGAGAAGCCCGCGGAGGACGGCGCCAACAGCACGCGCATCGTCTCCATCGACTCCTTGCGCAAGCAGCGCAACAAGAAGGCCGCCGCCTCGCTCGTGCCGGAGGGCGCGGACGAGGAGGACCTGCAGGGCATCCGGGCGGAGTCCACGCGCATGAACATGCGCGCCATCCGCCGTCCCACCTCCAACGCCCAGCGCGCCGTGCCGCAGGAGCCGCCTCCGCAAGAGGACGCCCCGGCGGCCATCGAAAAGCCCGCTCCCGCGCCCCCGCCCGCGCGCCGCACCGGTTCCCAGTCCTCCCGCGCCGTGGCCCGCACGCCCCGCGCCGGTGGCGCCAGCAGCAGCAGTGGCGGTGGTGGCCTGTCCGCGGCCGAGCGCGCCCGCATCCGCCGTGAGACGCCGGGCCTGGTGGCCAACCTGCGCCTGTTCTGGGCGGAGGCGAGCTCCAAGGTCCGCGCGGGCGTGATGGCCGGCGGCGGCGTGGTGGTGCTGGGCCTCTTCGCCCTCATGTACTGGCTGGTGCTGGGCGGCGACACCCAGGTGCAGAAGGGCGAGGAGCCCGTGCGCCTGTCCAACCAGCCCATCACGGACTCGTTCGGCCTGGGCGACGGCGTCACCTGGAACCGGCCGGACATGAAGGTCTTCGAGTGGGAGTTCGTCGCCGCGACGCGCGCGGTGGTCATCCTCCACTACCAGGCCCAGGGCATCTCCAAGGACGAGGTGGTGGTGAGCGTCAACGGCGTGGACGTGGGCAAGGTGCCCCCGGACACGCTGGCCAGCCAGGAGCGCTCGCTGGAGCTGATGATTCCGCCCCAGCAGCTGCGCAAGGGCGAGCCCAACCGCATCATCTTCGACAACACCCGCAACCCGCCGGGCGAGGACACCTGGCGCGTGTGGAACGTCTGGGTGGAGCGCGCGCTGCTGCCGGAGCAGCTGTCCACGCAGCAACTGGTGCAGACGGCCAACGAGTCCTTCAAGAAGGGCCGCAAGAACTTCGACACGCCGGACATCGGCGCGCGCAACCGCTACGAGGCGTGGAAGTCCTTTCGCGAGGCGTGGCTGATGCTGGAGGCCCACCCGGACCCCAAGCCGGACCTCTACTTCGAGGCCCAGGAGTTCATGAAGCGCGCCCAGCAGGAGCTGGATCGCACCTGCTCCAAGCTGCTGCTGGAGGTGGAGGGCTACTACAACCAGGGCCACTTCAAGCAGGCCGCCTCCACGCTGGACCACATGCGCGAGTACTTCCCCGAGTACGACCAGCCGTGCGCCACGCGCGCGGAGAACAAGCGCGTCGAGTTCGGCTTGTAGCGAGCCGTCGTCTACTGGACGGTGCAACCCCGCCAGGGAGGCGGGCGGGGCCCGTCCGGGTTGCCGGTCCCTCCCTCCGTTCCCACCCTGAGTGGGGTGATGCGTGAGCTGGCGGGGGAGGACGGGCGGACTGAGGGGTTGGTTCCAGCGGCGCGCTCGCCGGGACCGGTGCCGGAGCATGGCCCGGTGTGGAGCGCCGGGGTGTCGCGGCGCCTGCTCGCCCGGTACTACCTGCCGCAGCGCCACCCCACCCTCCAGGGCAATGCGTGCCGGCTCCTGCGCGACGGCGTGGAGGCCTACCCGGAAATGCTGGAGGCCATCCGCCGGGCGCGCCGCTCCATCCGCCTGGAGACGTACATGTTCGTCACCGACGCGGTGGGCGAGCTCTTCGGCCAGGCGCTGGCGGAGGCCGCCGAGCGCGGCGTGCACGTGAAGGTGCTCTACGACGCGGTGGGCTCGTGGACCAGCCGCAGGAGCTTCTTCGAGGGCCTGCGCCAGCGCGGCGTGGACGTGCGGGCCTTCAAACCCTTCAGCCTCCAGCGCGGGCTGCGCCACCTGCTGCGCCGGGACCACCGGAAGATTCTGGTGGTGGACGGCACGGTGGCCTTCACGGGCGGGGTGAACATCGCGGCGCACTGGGCCCCGGAGGGGCAGGGCGTGGCGTGGCGCGACGACGTGCTGCGGATTGAAGGCCCCGCGGTGCATGAGCTGGAGCGGCGCTTCCTGGCCACGTGGCGGATGATGTTCCGCGACCGCCTGAGCCGGCTGCGCCGGCGGATCCGCGGCGGAGCCCAGGCGCTGGAGGCCCGCCCCCGGAAGGGCGACGTGGGGCTGGCGGTGCTGTCCAGCCGCCGCAGCATCCACCGCGCGTACCTGCACGCCATCCAGCGCGCGCGGGCCAGCGTGCTCATCGCCGCGGGCTACTTCGTGCCGGACCGGCGCATGGTGGCCGCGCTCAAGGACGCGGCGAAGCGGGGCGTGGAGGTGAGCCTGCTGCTCAACGGGGGCAAGAGCGACCACCCGTTCCTCGAGCACGCGACGCGCGCCTTCTACGAGCCGCTGATGGACGCCGGCATCCGCATCTTCGAGTGGCGCCGGGGTGTGCTGCACGCCAAGACAGCCGTCGTGGACGGCGTGTGGGGCACCATCGGGTCGTTCAACCTGGAGCGGTTGTCACTGGCCTTCAACCACGAGGTCAACGCCGTCTTCGCGGACCCCCGGCTGGGTCGCGACCTGGAGGACTCGTTCCGCCTGGATTGCGGCAACTGTCGCGAGGTGGACCTGGCCGCCTTCCGCCGCCGTCCCCTCTGGCAGAAGGCCGTGGAGCGGGTGCTCTACTTCTTCCGCAAGGTGCTCTGAGCGGGTCTGTAGGCCCGGGGTCCGAACCAACCGTCCACCGCCTTCAACGCAGTGCAGGAACCCTTTGCATGCCGGGGGGGACACGCCTAGAAGTTGCGTCATTCCGGCACGGAAGGACGGCAACGCACATGACGGACAGTTTCGGCACCAAGGCCCAGCTCAAGGTGGGCTCGGCGACCTACGACTATTTCAGCCTGGCCACGCTGGCGAAGGCCCACCCGGCGGTCAACCGCCTCCCGTTCTCGCTGAAGGTGCTGCTGGAGAACCTGCTGCGCAATGAGGACGGCCGCGTCGTCAAGCGCGAGCACATCGAGAAGATGCTCGCCTGGGACCCCAAGGCGGCCCCGGAGACGGAGATCTCCTTCCACCCCGCGCGCGTGCTGCTCCAGGACTTCACCGGCGTGCCCGCCGTCGTGGACATGGCCGCCATGCGCGAGGCGCTCGCCGCCATGGGCGGTGATCCCGCGAAAATCAACCCGCGCAACCCGGCGGACCTGGTCATCGACCACTCGGTGCAGATTGATTCGTTCGCCACCACCGCGGCCTTCAAGGAGAACGCGGAGCTGGAGTTCGAGCGCAACCGCGAGCGCTACGCCTTCCTGCGCTGGGGCCAGAGCGCGTTCAAGGGCTTTGGCGTGGTGCCGCCGGACATCGGCATCTGCCACCAGGTGAACCTGGAGTTCCTGGCGCAGGTGACGTTCCGTCAGGGCAGCACCGTGTACCCCGACACGCTGGTGGGCACGGACAGCCACACCACGATGATCAACGGCCTGGGCGTGGTGGGCTGGGGCGTGGGCGGCATCGAGGCGGAGGCGGCGCTGCTGGGCCAGCCCATCACGATGCTGATTCCGCAGGTGGTGGGCTTCAAGCTCACCGGCAAGCTGCCCGCGGGCGCCACGGCCACGGACCTGGTGCTCACCGTCACGCAGATGCTTCGCAAGAAGGGCGTCGTCGGCAAGTTCGTGGAGTTCTACGGCGAAGGCCTGAAGGCGTTGTCGCTGCCGGACCGCGCCACCATCGCGAACATGGCCCCGGAGTACGGCGCCACCATCGGCTTCTTCCCGGTGGACGAGGAGAGCTGCAACTACCTGCGCTTCACCGGCCGCCCGGATGACGTGGTGGCGCTGACGGAGGCGTACGCGAAGGAGCAGGGCCTGTGGCTCAACGCCGGCGCCCAGGAGCCCCTCTTCAGCGACACGCTGGGGCTGGACCTGGCCGCCGTGGTGCCCAGCCTGGCGGGCCCCAAGCGTCCGCAGGACCGCGTGCCCCTGAAGGACATGAAGGCCGGGTACGAGGCGTCGCTCGTGGAGATGCTGTCCGCCGGCAAGAGCAAGGGCGAGGACGACGAGGGTCCCAAGGGCGCGAAGGCCCCCGCGGCCCCGGTGGCCCCGGAGCGGCTGGCCCAGTCCGTCACCGTGAAGGCGGGCAAGCAGAGCTACCAGGTGGGCCATGGCGCGGTGGTCATCGCGTCCATCACCTCCTGCACCAACACGTCCAACCCGGCCGTGCTGGTGGCCGCGGGCATCCTGGCGAAGAATGCCGTGGAGAAGGGCCTCAAGCCGCAGCCCTGGGTGAAGACGTCCCTGGCCCCGGGCAGCCGCGTGGTGACCGAGTACCTGCGCGACGCGGGCCTGCTGCCCTACCTGGAGGCCGTGGGCTTCCACGTCGTGGGCTACGGCTGCACCACCTGCATCGGCAACTCCGGCCCGCTGCCGGAGTCCGTGTCCAACGCGGTGGTGGAGGGCGACCTGGTGGTGGCGGCGGTGCTGTCCGGCAACCGCAACTTCGAGGGCCGCATCAACCCGCACGTGCGCATGAACTACCTGGCGAGCCCCCCGCTCGTGGTGGCGTACGCGCTGGCCGGTGAAGTGGGCCGCGACCTGGACAACGAGCCGCTGGGCACGGACCCCAACGGCCGCCCGGTGTTCCTCAAGGACATCTGGCCGTCCAACGAGGAGATCAAGGAGACCATCCGCACGGCCGTGAAGCCGGAGCAGTTCCGCAGCCAGTACGCGAACGCCATGGAAGGCGACACGCTCTGGCAGCAGCTGCCGGTGGGCAAGGGCTCCACGTTCAAGTGGGATGAGAAGTCCACCTACGTGCGCAAGCCGCCCTTCTTCGAGAACCTCCCGAAGGAGCCCAAGGCCGTGCAGGACATCAAGGGCGCGCGCGTGCTGGCGCTCCTGGGTGACTCCGTCACGACGGACCACATCTCCCCGGCGGGCAACATCGCCAAGACGAGCCCCGCGGCGAAGTACCTCATGGCGGAGGGCGTGGAGCCCAAGGACTTCAACTCCTACGGCGCGCGCCGCGGCAACCACGAGGTGATGGTGCGCGGCACCTTCGCCAACATCCGCTTGAGGAACCTCCTGGTCCCGGGCGTGGAGGGCGGCGTCACGGTGCACATCCCCACGCGTGAGCGGATGAGCATCTACGACGCGTCCATGAAGTACCAGGCGGACAACATCCCGCTCGTGGTGCTGGCCGGCGCCGAGTACGGCACGGGCTCCAGCCGCGACTGGGCGGCCAAGGGCACGCAGCTGTTGGGCGTGAAGGCCGTCATCGCGAAGAGCTTCGAGCGCATCCACCGCTCCAACCTCGTGGGCATGGGCGTGCTGCCCCTTCAGTTCGAGGCGGGCCAGGACGCGCAGTCGCTGGGCCTCACCGGCCACGAGACGTTCGAAATCACCGGCGTCGCGGACGGCCTCTCGCCGCAGAAGAAGCTCACCGTGAAGGCCGTTGGTGAGAAGGGCCCCATCGAGTTCACCGCGGTGTGCCGCATCGACACGCCCAACGAGCTCGACTACTACCGCAACGGCGGCATCCTCCAGTACGTGCTGCGGCAGCTCGCCAAGGCGTAGCGGACAGCACCCGCTGGTTTCGCGGCCCGGCCGCCCTCGCTTCTCGGGAGGGTCGCCGGGCCGTCGTCTTTCTGGCGGCTACTCCGCGCGCAGGCGCGTCCAGGCGGCCACGTAGCGCGACAGGCGCTCGGCGTCCTTCGGCGTCACGTCCTTCAGGCGGCGCACGTCCATGTTGTCCTCCAGGTCCGCCAGCTTCACGCGGCGGGCCAGGGGGTGGGGACGCAGCCGTTCGATGAAGGCCTCGTAGCTTTCGCCCTCGCGCTTCGTCAGGCAGTCCAGGGCGGACAGCACGTCCTCCGGGTAGCCCATGCCGCGCAGGCGCTCCAGCGTGTACGGCGTGTCCTCCACCACGTCGTGGAGGATGGCCACGGTGCGCTCCGCGTCGGAGGCGAGGCGCAGCATCACCCGCATGGGGTGGAGGATGTAGGGCTGTCCTGCCTTGTCGCGCTGACCCTGGTGCGCGGCCACCGCCAGGGCGATGGCGTCTTCGAGCGTGGGCATGGGCGGAAGCTTCTCACGCCCCGCGGACGGCTCAATGGTTGAGGTTACCGGAGCCCGTGCCGCCCGCCGTCTGCGCCGTGTAGGCGTGGCCGCCGCCGTTGTACTGGAGGATGCCCTCCACGGCGAGCGCGCTGGGGTCGTGCTGGTTGTTGCCACCCCGGCGCGGAATCAGCGTCTCGCTGATGCAGATGGCGCCCACCACCACCTGTTGATCATTGTCGCGGTTCCACTCCGGGGCGAGCGGTTTGAACTCGTCCTCGTTGTCCCGGATGTAGAGGTACACGTCGTCCTTGCCGTCGCCGTCCAGGTCCGCGAACAGCGCGGGGTTGACCGTCTTGATGGCCGCGCGGCCGGCGGCGGTGCGCGGGTTGGCGGGCGCGGTGTTGGTGGGCGAGGCGATGGGGTCGTAGGCGTCCGGCGTGCTCAGGAAGGTGTTCCACTGGGCGTAGTTGCGGCCGAAGTAGCCGCGCGCCAGTTGCAGGCCGCTCTCCGCGCAGCCCTGACGCTGGCCCGCGCGGCTGGACGTCACGGCGCGCGTGCGCTCGCTGCTGGCGTAGGACATCACGCCCGCCACCAGGCCCAGGAGCACGGTGACGAGCAGCACGACGAGCAGCAGCGTGGCGCCGCGGGGGGAACGGGACGAAGCGCGTGGGGACATGGCGGAGGGCCTCACGGAGGATGGACTCACAGGCTGGCGGCGGCCAGGTTGGGCAGCTCCGCCCGGCGCGAAAAGAGGCTGCGGAAGTATCCGTCCGCGGGGGCCGCGGGCGGGGTGTGGTTCTCCACCGCGATGGGCAGGTCCGCGGTCAGGACGTCCTTGCTCTGCGTGTCGCGCCGGGGCGAGCGGCCGGTGGCCACCACGCTGATGCGCACCGAGCGCAGGCCCGGCGTGTACTCGGGCCTGAGGCCGTTCTGGAAGTCGTAGCGGGTGGGGTCGCCCGTGTTGGTGGCGTCGATGCCGAACGTCACCTGGAAGTCCTCCACGTAGTCCTGCACCACCACCGGGTCGGCCATGTCCACGAAGGGGCGCCCGGACACGTCGCTGCCGGGGATGCCCTCCGCGCGCATCAGCGCCTTGCGGCCGTTGTTCGCGTTCGTGCCGATGAAGAAGTGCAGGAGCCGCACGGGGTACACCAGGTCGCCCTTCTGGAAGCCGCCCTTGTGGGGCGCGTTGGAGAAGCCCGACACGCCGGTCTCCAGGTAGTTCACCGTGGCCGTGGGCGGGCTGCTCGTCACCGACGTCTGGGTGAGCAGCGCGGCGCTCTTCATGTTGCTGGCCACCAGCATGGGGTTGGCGGGCGCGGTGCCGGAGAGCGTGCCCGCGCAGTTGACCTCCAGGGCGCCGGTGCCCGGCTTCACCACCGTCATCGCCGCGCCCGGCGCGCAGTCGCGGCCCAGGTAGTTGCGGTCCGGCACCACCAGCCACAGGTCGTCGCTGCCGTTCGTGCCCGGCGCATTGCCGGTCGTGGTGGCGGCGAGCACGCCCGTGCCCGCGCCGTCCCCGCCGAAGACGGAGTTGATGCGCAGGGGCGTGCCGCCGGACACCACCCAGAGGCCCTCGGACATGCCCGCGCCGGCCTGGCGCACCGCAGACAGCAGCGTCTCGCCCGCGAGCCGCGCGTGGTCGTGGCTGTCCGCCACGTGCTCCGTGTTGTGCACCACGCGCCCGCCCGCCAGCAGCAGCGCCGTGGCCGCCGCCAGGACGATGGCCGTGAGCGTCGCGGCCACCATCGTCTCCAGCAGCGTCATGCCGCGTGCATTGGTCCGAAGCTTCGTCCGGAACTTCAGCCGGCTCCTCATTGGACGAAGACCTCGCTGTGCACGATGGCGCGGTCCAGGCTGTCGCCCTTGCGGTACGCGCGCGTCCAGAAGGTGAAGGGCAGGGCCCCGGCGGGCACCATCGCCTGGGCCGCGGGCGGCAGGTCCTTGGGCAGCCCCTGCGTCACCAGGACCTCGCGGCAGTAGACGTCTCGGGGCAGCACCGTGTCCGGGGTGACGGTGGTGCAGGGCGTGCCGGCGGGCACGTCCAGCGCGGGCTCCACCTGGCCCGTGGGGCGCACGCGGAAGTAGGCGCCGGTGCCGATGTCGCCCGTCTGCGGCGTGCTGGGGTCCAGCACCCAGGGCGCCGTGGCCAGCGCCACGTCCGCGGGGAAGAGCGCGGGACGGGGGATGGCCTGGTTGGCCAGCTCCATCTTGGACGCGAGCCACAGCCGCTGCACGCGCGCCTCCAGCAGCATGCGCCGGCCCTGGAGCACCTGGCCGTCCTTCACGTCGCGGGTGGCGGCCACCATGCCCATCACCGCGCCCACGGCGGCCAGCGCCAGGACGCACGTGGCGATGAGCACCTCCAACAGGCTGCTGCCGCGCCGGGCGGCGGAAGAGGGAAGGGCTCTCATTCGAGGAACCTCTGGCTCCAGTTGAGGAGCTGGTAGAGCACGCCGTTGTTGCCGTCCACGGAGTCCTTCGCGTTGGGGCTGGAGGCTCCGGTGTTGGTCGCGTTGTCGATGCGCGTGACGCGCAGGGCGCTCACCTCCGCGCCCACCACGAAGTCCGTGGACGCGCCGCCGCTGTCGCGGTGGTAGACGGCCACGCCGCCGTAGTTGGCCAGCGTCGCGCCGCTCATGGGCTGGATGCCCGCCTGCGTGGTCGCTGTATTGCCCAGGTCGATGCTGTAGGTGTGGCCGCCAACGGACGCGCTCAGCAGCATGGGGTCGTTCACGGACTCCTCCGCGGTGCTGAAGTACGCGGTGCGCCCGGCGATGGTGATGTTGCCGTAGACGTGCTCGGGCGCCGGGAAGATGAGCGGGAAGGGCGCGGGCTCCTGGAGCACGCCGAAGGTGTTCGCCTCCGTGTGGGCCAGGTTCGCGTTGATGGGCGAGCCGTCCAGCCGATAGCCGTCCGTGCCCAGGGGCAGCCGGAGGCCCGCGTCCAGGAGCAGCGCGTGGAAGCGGCCGCCCACCGTGTCCGGCACCCAGTCCATGCCGGCGGTGCCCACCAGGGCCACCACCTTGCCCTTGTACTGGCTGAAGGCGGAGGCGTTCGCCGCGTCGAGCGGAATGCGCGCCAGGCCCACGTTGGTGCTGATGGGCTGGCTGGTGACGGGCAGCCCGCCAATGTTCATCGCCGTGTACTTGCAGGGCGCGGCTTCCGAGCACGCGGGGCCCATGCGCGCCACGTTGATGTTCACGCCGGTGGACGCGTCCAGCTCCCAGAGCTTGCCCTCCATGTCGCCCACGTAGAGGCGCGCGGCGCCGCTCGAGTCCTGCGACACGGTGGGCGCGGCGGGCGCGCTGTTGTCCACGCTGCTGGTATAGGCCTGCTGCCACTGCCACAGCTTCTGGCCGGTGGCCACGTCGATGGCGAACACCTGCACGCCCTTGGCGGGAGAGCCGGGCGAGCCCGGCACCGGCAGCGCGCCGGAGCTGCTGGAGGCGACGAAGACGGCGTACACGGGCTCCATGCCCAGCCGGCCCACGCCCACGGACAGCCCGCGCGAGCCACCCAGGCCGCTGTAGTCATAGAGGCCGCTCGGCTGACGGCCCGGGTCCGCGCGCGGCGGCAGCAGGAAGAGGCTCGAGTCCTCGTCCCAGGTGTACGTCCAATCCATGCCGCCCTGGCCCTTGTCCGCCAGCGCCACCGCGGAGTTCGGCGCGCTGGAGGTGGCGTAGTGGCTGCCCACCAGGTGCCACAGCAGCACGGGCTTGAGCGGGTTGGTGACGTCCAGCGCGAACAGGTCGCGCCCCGTCTGGCCCACGTTGGCGACGAGCACGGTGTGCCATTCGCGGCGGCCGGTGCCCACGAAGTCCGCGAACACGTCGAAGACGGCGGGCGCGCTGTTCACCCGCGCGGTGTTGTTGCGCAGGCCCGCCAGCTGCGTGGCCGGCAGGAAGCTCCAGAGCTCCGTGCCCGGCGGGGGCGTGGTGCCGGAGCGGAAGCGCTGGGCGAAGTCCGTCTTGAAGCGCGCGCTGGCGTCCGGGTTGGGGAAGTTCAGGCTCTGCGCGGGGCCGTCATAGCGCGCGCCGCCGGAGACGTAGAACGCGTGCACCTGACCGTCCAGGCCCGCCGCGTAGGCCACCGTGGGACGGGCGGCGGTGGTGTCCTGGATGAGCGGGCTGGCCGTCACCACCACGGGCGACGAGTGGATGAAGCCGCCCAGGTGCGCCTTGTTGTCCGCGTCCTCGTTGTTGCACTGGGTGACGGAGGGCTCGAGGATGGGCGTCTCGCCGGCGCCGTCGTTGCCGGACACCGTGGCGTAGCAGTAGCCGCGCACCCGCTGGAGCATCATCGCCACCGCGTTGAAGTCCACGCCCAGCTGCAGCTTGTTGATGACCTCGTTGGCGACGCCGAAGTCCGCCCCGGCCAGCTGCGGCGAGTACTGCGTCGCCTGCTGCAGGTCGCAGACGCCGTCCGGGCCCTTCACGAAGTCGTAGCGGAAGCTGCCGTCGCGCTCCGTGGCGCGGCCGAGCTTCAGCTCGTCCACGCAGCCAGCGTTGGGGACCGAGCCGTAGTTGCTGTTGATGCGCGTGCCGGAGACCTCCTCCGGCTTCCAGCCCACCTGCATCACCCCGTGCGGCGCGGTGCGGCCGGCGGCCAGCGTCGGGTTCACCGTCACCTCGCCGCCGAAGTAGGTGAAGAGGTTGCGGTCGCCGGGCGCGGGCATGCGCGCGTCCGCGTTCCACAGGGTGCCGTCGGACAGCGAGTTCTCCCCCGTGGACAGCGCGTCCCCGCCAATGAGCGAGTGCGCGCGCAGCGTGCCCGGGTAGTAGGGGAACACCCAGTGCGAGCCCTGCGCGGGCGTGTACGTGTCCGCGCCGGGCGGGTAGCCCGTCACGGCGTTGTAGGACGTCTTGAACAGCAGGGCGCGCGAGCCGTTGGTGTCGCTGCCGTTGGTGTCGTCCAGCGCGACGGGCGCGGACACGGTGCGCTCGCTCTGCAGCGGTTCGCTTCCCAGGTTGAGCAGCGTGTTGAGCACGATGCGCGTGCCCGCGACGCTGTCCTTGAAGTCATGGCCCGCCAGGTAGACGATGGTCGCCTTCTGCGGATCATTGTCCTTCTGGTTGAAGGAGAAGAAGTCGTTGCCGCGAAGGGCGTTCGCCGCCACGTGCGCGGGGTTGTCGTACTGGTTGCCCGCGGCGTAGTTCACCCAGCTCACCGCCAGCCGGCGCACGCCGTTCTTGAAGGTCGTCCGGTAGTTCTCCGTCTCGCCCGCCACGTTGTTGAAGCGGAAGTCACCCAGCTGGGAGAAGGGGTCGCCCGGGTTGGGGTAGATGATGCAGGCGGGCCGGGGCGAGGACTCGTTCATGTAGTCCGGGTCCGTGCAGTTGCGGCCGTCCCAGTTCTTGCCGCTGTTGCCCAGCTTGTTCTTCTCGAAGTTGACGTCGCCCTGGAAGCGCGTGGAAGGCACCAGCCCTCCGCCCACCTTGTCGGTGTGCTCGTAGGACCAGATGCTGGTGCACTCGGCGAACAGGCCGTTGCCGCGCTGGTTGGTGAAGTAGGCGATGTTGTTGAGGACGTTCTCCGCCTGGTTGCCGGCGCCGTCGCCGTTGGACTGGTACGCGGGGCGGGTGCTGTCGCCAATCTGCCAGTGCGGCGCCCAGAACACGCGGTAGCGCGGGCGCAGGGTGACGGGGTCCACGGCGTTGAGCAGGCCGTTGGGGAACGCCGTGGTGGAGATGAGGTCCGCGTTGGCGTGGAGCGCGTCGTAGATGAGGCCGGGCTGTCCGCCGTTGAGGGTGCAGCCGCTGGTGGTGCCCTGCGGGCAGCCGCCCGCGCCGTTGAAGTCCAGGCCCGCGTTGCGCAGGTAGTCGTCCAGCATGCCGCCCTTCACGAACGACTTGTCCACCGCGTTGTCGTCGTCCAGGTCCAGCAGGGCGATCTTCGGGGGCACGCGGTTCAACCGCCGGCCAATGGGCGCGTTGAACTCGATGGTGGCCTGGTGCATGCGCACGTAGAAGCAGCCGATGCCGTTGCTGAAGCTGTTGCAGCTGCACGTCGTGCGGAACTTCTTCGGCGCGTCCGCTCCGGCGGAGGAGTTCAGGAAGTCGAGCGCGTTCTTCGCGTCCTTCGCGTCGATGATGAACGCGCCGCCCATGTACTGGACGTCGCGGAAGCCGCTGGCGGTGCTGAGCGTGGTGGCCGTGAAGTTCGGCCGCGCCTGGGCGGGGTTGGTGGTGAAGTTGTCGATGTTCGCTTCGGGGAACAGGCCGCTCGGGGGCAGCGCCTGCAGGGGCGGCACCGGCACGACGGGCGCCGCGTCCGCGCGGGAGATGTGGAAGTCACAGCCGTCATTCCAACTGGGGTCGTTCCACTGGCCGTTGTGCGGCAGGGGCGGCAGGTGCTTGTTGGTGGGCACGCAGCGGTTGGGAGACCGCTTCGTGTCATCAATGGCCAGGTACACCGTCACCGGGTGGTTGGCGTTGAAGCCGCCCGCCTCGTTGGACTGCAACAGGCGCCACACCAGGCCGTAGGCCGACAGGCTTCCACAGCCCTGCTGGAAGGTGGCCTGCTCCGGGATGATGAGCGCGCCCTGGCTGAAGGTGACGATGTCCGTCGCGGACGCCGGCAGCGCCGTCAGCAGCGCCAGGCCCAGCAGGATTCGCCGCGCCGCGGAAATTCTGGGGGTGATGGGGGCCAAGGGTTCACCGGGGGTTGGAGGCCAACTGACCCCCTCGGGGTCGGAGGTCACCCCTGGCCTGTGCACACCGTATGCCCCGGCGTGGGAGGGCTCCCGTGCGGGGGGAGCCTTGGAAAGAAACCGTGTGGCTGTGAGTGGGCGACCTCAGCGGCTACGCAAAGCTTGCGAGGTCCGCACGTCGTGCATAGCGGCGGAGGCCGGGTCGCCTAATCCGCGACCTTGCCGCCCCGGCCGGCCTTCTTCTCGGAGGTGCGCTTCTTGTCCTCCAGGCGCCGTCGCTTGGAGCCCAGGGTGGGGCGGGTGGCCTTGCGGACCTTGGGGACGAAGGTGAGGGCCTGCAGGCCGGCGCGCAGGCGGCGCACGGCGGCGTCCTTGTTCTGGGACTGGCTGCGGCGCTCGGTGGCGGTGACGGACAGCTCCGTGGGCGGGTGGGAGAGGCGCACGCCGCTGGCGGTGGTGTTGCGGTGCTGGCCGCCGGGTCCGGAGGCGATGAAGAACTCCACGTCGCAGACCTTCAGCAGGGCCTCGTCATCCAGGGAGAGGGCCTCCCGGGCGGCCTGGCGTCGAGCGGGTGCGATGGGGGTGGTCGGCGGCGTCATGGCGGTCCTCAAGTTAGCGCCGCGGAGACGCCGCTGGTACCCCGCGCCTGACACCGGGCGGCGCGGGGCGCCTTGAAGGCCTGCTCAGGTGTTGTTCAGGTTGAAGGTGAAGCCCGTCTTGGCGGCGCGCCCGCTCTCGTCGGTGGCCACGAACTTCACCACGTAGGGCAGGGCGGAGAGCGACCGGTCCGTGGTGACGCGCACCTGCGCGGTCGTCTCGCCCGGGGCCAGGGTGACGGGGTCGGCGCCCAGCCGCGTCGTGCCCGGGGTTTCCAGCGTGAGGGTGAGCGCGCCGGTGAAGCCCTCCGCGCGCGTCACCGTCACCGTCACCTGGGCGGACTGGCCGGGCGTCACGTTCACCTGGCGGGGCTCCACGGCGAGGGCGAAGTCCGGCTGGGGCTCGGGCGGCGCCAGGATGACCAGGGAGATGTTGCCCCGGGCGGTGACGTTGTTGGCCGGGTCTTCCGCGATGAGCTGCAGCGCGTTCACGCCGTAGCTCGTGACGCTGTTGGACACCGAGATGGTGGCGGTGGTGCTGACGATGGTCTCCCCCTCCGGCAGGGAGAACGCCGGGCCGAAGGTGACGCCCTCGGGCGAGATCGCCGCGCTCACGCGCACCTCACCCAGGTTGTCCGCGATGCGCTGGATGGCGATGTCATAGGGGACGGAGTCGCCGGGCGCGGCGGTGACGGTGTCCGCGCCTCCCCAATCCAGGTGGTAGTAGGGCGTGTTGCCGCCGCAGCCCAGGGCCAGCGCGCAGGCGAGGACGGCGAGACGGGGGAGGGAACGCGGCATGGGAGGGCTCCAGGGGTGGCGAAGCAGGGGTGAGCATGGGGCCGGGGCGCGAGGGCCCGCAAGCGTCCCCGGGGAAGGCGGGCGTCAGCGGAACAACGAACAGGCGGCGAGATAAGTCCCGACGTGGGCCTCCAGCGACCGCGCGCAGCCGCCGCCCAGACGCGCACGGACCCGGGGCGTAACGCCCGTTCCGGAGGGGTGCAATCGGGTGCGTAGAACTTCCGGCGGGCCTGTCCGTTACAGGAGCAGGCGGCGCGAACGTGCCCGCCCCGCGCAGTCCCCAGGAGCCCACACCCATGAACCTGAAGCCCCTCTCGCGGGCCGTCCTGACGGCCGCGCTCGCCACCGGTCTGTCCGCCACCTCCGCCTGGGCCGTCACGCCCGCCAGCACTCCGGCCACCACCACCGCGAAGCCCGCGGCCGAGAAGCCCGCGACCGTCAAGCCCACGAAGCCCACGGACACGCCGGCCACCGGACCCCAGGCGCCCACGGGGCAGGGCGCGCAGGCGCAGGGCCAGGACGCGCAGGTCCAGCCGCAGGGGGCGCGGCCTGAAATCGAAGTGGCGTTCGTGCTGGATACGACGGGGTCGATGGGCGGCCTGCTGGAGGGCGCCAAGCAGAAGATCTTCTCCATCGCGTCGCGCATCGCGAAGGGCAAGCCCACGCCGCACCTGAAGGTGGCGCTGGTGGCGTACCGCGACCAGGGGGACTCGTACGTGACGAAGCGCTTCGACCTGAGCGACGACATGGACTCCATGTTCGCGGAGCTGCGCAAGCTGGACGCGAACGGGGGCGGGGACTTCCCCGAGCACGTGGGTCGCGGCCTGGGCGAGGCAGTGTCGCTGCTCAAGTGGAACCAGGACCGCGAGGTGATGAAGGTCATCTTCCTGGTGGGCGACGCGCCCCCCGCCCAGCGCGAGGCCGCCTGGGACTTCAAGCTCTGGTCCAAGCGCGCGAAGGAGCGCCACATCGTGGTGAACACGGTGCGCTGCGGCTCGGACTCCTCCACGGAGGAGTCCTGGCGCTACGTGGCGAAGCTGACGGACGGCACCTTCGACTCCATCGACGCGGCGGGCGGCATGGTGGCGGTGGCCACGCCCTTTGACGCGGAGCTGTCGCGGGTGAACGCGGAGCTGGCGTCGAAGACGCTCTACGGTGGCCGCGCGGAGGCCCAGGCCATGAACCGCGCCCGCGCGGAGGCGACCAAGAGCATGGCCGCGGAGGCCGTCGCGGACCGCATCAGCTTCATGAAGGAGAGCCGGGGGGCAGGGAAGAGCGCCGCCAGCGCCGGAGCGGTGAGCAGCGCGCCCGCGGCTGTCGCGGGCGGCGTGGACCTGCTGGAGAAGCCGACCGCGCTCGGCACCCTCAAGGACGACGAGCTGCCCCAGGAGCTCAAGGGCCTCAAGAAGGAGGAGCAGGCCGCGAAGGTGAAGCAGCTGTCCGCCGAGCGCAAGGTGCTGGAGGAGAAGGTCGCGAAGCTCGCCACCGAGCGCGACCAGTGGCTCACGAAGAACGCCCCCACCAAGGAGGACGCCTTCGACGCCAACGTGATGAAGAGCGTGAAGACGCAGGCCGCGAAGTTCGGCGTCACGTACTGAGTGACGTGTCGGGCGGGGCCCACCCAGGCCCCGCCCGCGCGGTCATTCGCGCGTCACCGCCCGGAGGACGATTTCCCGGCGTTGATCCAACAGCCGCATCGCCCAGGGCCGCGTCACCCGGTACACGCCGAAGTGGAGCACGGCGAACCCGAGGATGAAGGCCACGGACTGCCAGCCCGGCCCGTCCTTCCCCGCGGCCCGCAGCGCATGGCCAAAGGGCATGCAGCCCACGCTGGCCGCGAAGATGCCCAGCATGGACGCGGTGAGGGGAATCCGGTCGCGCCGCTTGAGGCTCGCGTGGAACTTCACCGGGAAGTACAGCGACAGGAAGTTGCCCGCGGCCAGCAGCATGGGCACCACCGCCGCCACCGCGGCCATGGCGCACAGGAAGTCCACGAGCGTGCCCGAGCCGAAGTACACCCGGTAGAAGGCGCCCACCAGCACCGCCATCCCCAGCGCCGCCACGCCCTGCACCCGGTTCTTCGCGCGCAGCACGTCCGCCAGGTTCATGGGCGCCGCCAGGAACACCGCGAAGCCGTGCCCGTCGTACGCGAAGGTGTTCTGCGAGAACGTGGACGCGATGACCACCGCGCCATAGATGCTCAGGCCGCCCATCACCCACGCGTCCGCGCTGCCGCCCAGCAGGTACACGAAGAGATCCCTGCCGGAGAGCAGCTTCAGCAGGATGGCCAGGATGAAGGGCACCGCCGCCAGCAGCCGTGCGCGCGGGTTGTGCCACAGGTCCAGCACCTCGCGGCGCAGGAGCGTGTCGAAGCGCGAGCCCGTGGTGGCGAACGGGTCGCTGTCCTTCCCATCCCCCCGGTCGCCGCCGGAGCGGCCTCCCGCCTGCCGGTGGAAGCGCATCAAGAGCGCGTACGCCACGACCATGCCCATGGCGGTGAAGAACAGCAGCCCGAAGGCCTCCAGCATGGCGATGCCCACGCGGCCGTGCGCCAGCTGTCCCAGCCCGTCGCCGAAGAAGCCCGGGGGCACCTGGCTGAGCGCCACCGCCGCGTTGATGATGAGGCTCATGTCCAGCGCGCCCACGCCCGTCTCACCCATGCTGGTGAGCCACGACGTGTCGATGGGCGGGATGAACGACGCGGCGACGAGGAACGCCACCATGCCGCCACCCATGATGCGCGCGCTGTGCTTCGCCCTCAGCACGTTGATGACCGTGTAGAGGCCCACCCGGCTCCACGCCGCGCAGAAGAGCGCGAACAGCACGTAGAGCACCGCCGCCAGCCACGGCGAGGCCAGCCGGTGCCGCGACGCATAGCCCACCGCCGCGCCGGTGAGGGGCGCGTAGAACACCAGCGCGCGCGGCTCGAAGAGGCTCGCCACCGTGGAGCCCATCAAGAGCCGGAACGGCGAGATGGGGAACGCGGCGTAGCGCGACAGCTCGGAGTGGTCATCCACGCCCGCGGACAACAGCGGCCACGTCACCCACGTGGCGGCGGTGACGAAGCACAGCAGGTTGAGGATGAAGTACGGCCACACGTTGCTGTGCACGATGAGCGGCATCCTCATCAGCTTGAAGAAGCTCAGGCCCAGCAGCACGCCCGGCGCGCTGGAGCCCACGAACGCGGCCACCGCGAGCAGGCGGCTCTTGCCCGGACCCTGGTTGAGGCCCAGGTGCAGGCGCAGGCCCCAGAGCAGCAGCAGGTGCTGGAAGAAGCCGGGGACCTTCGGACGCGGGCTGCTCACGCGGTCTCCCGGCGCAGCGGCACCACGTTCGCCGCGGGCTCGCCGTAGAACGACAGCTTCGCGTTGCGCGCGGCGGGCACGGCGATCAGCTTCTCGAACACCGCCTCCAGCGTGGACACGCCGTGGCGCTGGCGAAGCTGCTCCACCGGGCCCTGATCCAACATGCGCCCGCCCCGGATGACGCCCGCGTGCGTGGCCAACCGCTCGGCGATCTCCAGCACGTGCGTGGTGAGCAGCAGCGTCACGCCCCGGCGGGACAGCTCGCGCAAGAGCTCCCGGATGACGCCCGCGGCGAGCACGTCGATGCCCTCGAAGGGCTCATCCAGCAGCACCAGTTCCGGCGCGTGGATGAGCGCCGCGGCGATGGCGAGCCTGCGGCGCATGCCCTTGGAGTACTCCGCCACCAGCGCGCCCGCCTTGTACGTGAGCTCCGTCAGCTCCAACAGCTCCACCGCGCGCGACGCGGCCTCCGCGCCATCCAGTCCGTACATGCGCGCGCAGAAGGTGAGGTACTGACGGCCGGTGAGACGCTCGAAGAGGCTCAGCTCCTCCGGCACCACGCCCACGCGCTGCTTCACGTCCAGGGGCCTGGCCACGGCGTCCACGCCGAGCATGCGGATGGTGCCCTTGTCAGGCCCGTACACGCCGGTGAGCAACGCGATGGAGGTGGACTTGCCGGCGCCGTTGGGGCCGAGGAACGCGTAGAAGGCGCCCTTCGGAATCTGAAGCTCCAGGCCGTCCAGCGCGGTGAAGGTGCCGAAGCGCTTGACGAGGCCGCGGGCATCGATGGCCAGCTCGGAGCCGGCCGGTTCTGAAGGGGGGGGCGTCATGAAGGACGCCATCACACCATGCACCCAGGGGCTGCCCACAATCCTCGGGTTGACGGATGGTGCGGCCCGCCGGGCGCTTCCCGACTCAGTGCACCATGGCCACCTCCGGCGGCCCGACGATCTGCTGCACGGTGGTGCGCACCTTGTCCAGGTCCACCGGCTTGGAGATGTAGCCAGCGGCGCCCACCAGCTCCGCCTCCCACTCGAAGCCGTAGCCGGAGATGATGATGATGGGCAGGTTGCGCGCCCGCGGCATCTTCTTGAGCGCGTCCAGCAGGCCCCAGCCGCTCATGACGGGCATGCGCAGGTCCAGGAGCACGGCGCCCGGGATGTCGTCCTCCAGAAGGTCCAGCGCTTCTCGGCCGTTCTTGGCCTCGATGGTGGCATAGCCCATCTCCTGGAGGGCATCGCAGATGAGCGTGCGGTGACTCGCGTCGTCGTCGACGACCAGGATGAAGTTCGACATGGGCTTGAGCCTCTGGAGTGGCGGCGTCTGCTTGGGGACCGCGATTCTATGGGGACGAAGATGGGAATGCCCTCCTCATTGCGGAAGGGCCTTCGTTTCTTTTCAACATTCCCCGTAGAGCGACAGCGTGTTTCCTCCCAGCACGCCCGCGAGCGCGGCCTCGTCCAGCCCCAACCCGGCGAGCGCCCGCAGCTCCCGGTCCCACGCATAGGGGATGTTGGGGAAGTCCGTCCCATAGAGGATGCGCTCGGGCCGGACCTCCAGCGCCTTCCGGGGGAGGGGCACGGGGAAGTAGCCGCCTACCGCCATGGTCGTGTCCAGCCAGAGCGTGTCATGGCGCTCCAGCAGGCGCGCGTACGCGTCGAACTCGTCCGCTCCCAGGTGCGGCACGCACAGCTTGAGCGTGGGATGATCCTTCAGCACGCGCTCCACCCGCTCCGCGGCGCAGAGCTGGTGCGGATCCACCGGATACTGGGCGCTGGAGGGCTCCCGCCCCGAGTGCATCACGAGCGGCTTGCCCGCCCGGGCGCACGCTTCGTAGAGCTCGTTCAGCTGGGGCGCGTCCGGAGAGAAGGCCTGCACGTGGCAGTGCAGCTTCACGCCCTTCAGCCCCAGGGTGAACGCTTCCTCCAGGATGCCGACGGCGCCGGGCTCGCCCGGGTACACGGTGCCAAGGCCGATGACGCGGGGCTCGGCCTTCGCCACCTCCGCCACGAAGGCGTTGAGCGCGCGCGCCATGCCCGGCTTGTGGGCGTAGTGCAGGGCGACCACGCGCTCGACGCCCCGGGACAGCAGGAAGGACAGCACGTGGGGCGTGTGCAGCTTGTAGCGGATGGGCCAGCCGTAGCGGTCGAACCAGCGCCACACCGCCTCGAAGACGCGGTCGGGGAACAGGTGCACGTGCGCGTCCACGACGGGCGGCAGGCCGGGGTCCACGCGGGGCCCTTCCTCGTCCGCCAGCGCGGGCATGGGCATCTGGATGCCCTGTTCCCTCCAGGTCGCGGCCGGCGAGGACGCCAGGCACGGCACCGGCGCGTCGTCGTCCTCGTGTTCGCTGGGGTCGTGCTCTTCAGGCGGCTCGCGGTGAGCCGTCATCCGCCCGTGCCCGGCCCGGAGGACTTCTTCGCGTCGTCGTCCTCGTCCTTGTCCAGGCGCCGCAGGTAGCTGTTGTGCGCGTAGCCCTGGCGTTCCAGCCGCTGCGCCTCGATGGCGTCCGCGACCTTCGAACACACCTGTCCGAGCATGCGCAGGGACTCGGCGATCAACCGCTCCGCGTGATCCTGCGCATTGGCGGACGGAATGATGGGGCGGTCGCGACGGAACGGCAGGGGCAACTTCATCCTCTGGAATCTAAGGGATGCCCCCGCGCGGTGCCACGCGTCAGTCCCGCCCCGTCCCCTGGCCGCCCCTCCCGGGCTGGCGGGTTCACGGAGTGTTGACAGCGCGACGCGGCATCGCCCCCCGGACCGGGTTAACCGCGTTGACAGTGTCCCAGTTTACATTTTGCGCCGGCCCGGTCCCCGGAGCACCCCTGTGCACCCCCTTGAGCGTTGGCAACTCGCTGGAATCACGAAGGGTTTACGAATTTTCAAGCAGGGGGATGACAGCGCCGGGATTCGCCTCTACATTGCGTCCGTCGGATTTCACTCAAGAGGTGCTGCGCATGGCTTACGACGGCGAGCTTGTGAAGATGCAGAACGGTCGCTGGGCGCGTTTCCAGCGGTGCCAGGTGTACCGGCCGGGCGTGACGGACGCCGGCGAGACCATGCTCCTGATCGCGGTGGAGCTGGAGGAGCGCTATCAGCAGCTGCTCGACGAGGCGGCGGATTCCCTCGCGGAGTACCGCTCCCAGGGCGTGCCCGTGCAGGTGCGGCTGGCGCCGGACGCGCAGGGGCTCACCCTGCACCCGGAGGCTCAGGCCTCCGTCTCGGTGAACTAGGACCCTCCTCGGGGTTCCAGGCTGTAAACCCACGGGCTCCGCGCTTCACCGCGCGGGGCCCGTCTCATTTACAGCGCTGACAGGTCTGGGCCGCCGTCCACTTTTCAACGCACCGCATGCCACCCACACGGCGCGCGAATGCCGCGCTCAGTCGTGGATCTGGAAGAAGCGGGCGGCGTTGTCCCGGGTGACCCGTCGAACGAGCCGCTCGGACAGCTTCGCCTTGCCCAGCAGGTTCGCCGTGCGCGCGAGCCCCAGGATGTCCCCCGCGCCGTCGCCCGCGTCCGAGTCCAGCACCAGTCGCTCGCTGCCCAGCCGCCGCACCAGGGCCACCGCCCGGTCCGCCTGGAGCGCCTCCGGATGCAGGGTGAGGCCGGCCCAGTGGCCCACCTCCAGGATGGTCCGCACGGTGCGCGCGTTGGCGTGGTCCACCAGCGCGCGCGAGGGCAGCAGTCCTGACTGGCGCAGGAGCGTGAGGATGCGCCGCGTGTGGCGCTCCTTGTCCTTGAGCGGCGTGTGCACCACCACGCGCAGCTTGAGCTGACGGGCCAGGGCCAACTGCTCCAGGAAGGCCTCTTCCTCCTCCTCGCCGCCCGCGTGCAGCCCCGTCTCGCCCAGGGCCACCACCCGGCCGCCCTCGAAGTAGTCCGGCAGGTGGCTCAGCACTTCCGACAGCCCCCGGCGCGGGATGCAGCGCGGGTGCACGCCCAGGGCGGCCCAGGCGCGGATGCCCAGCCGCTCCAGGCGCGGCAGCTGCTTCTCCACCAGCTGGTCGAAGTGCTGACGCAGCCCCTTGGCCGTGGGCTCCGGGAAGTGGTGCGCCACCACCAGGGCCTGTTCCACGCCGAAGAAGCGCATGGACTCCAGGTCCTGGTCCGTCAGGGCCTCCGGGTGGAGGTGCGCATCGAAGAGCGGAAGCGGCTCGGCCACGGGCAGTCGTTCTCCTTCGTTTCAGTCCTGGCCCGTCGCGGCGCCCTCGTTGCGCGGGTCACTGGAGGAATAGCGCAGGTTGGTGCGCGGGTCGCTGTAGACGGCCTCCGCGTCGCCCCAGGCGTCCACCCGGCGAATCTTGTGACCCTTCGCCTCCAGCGCGGACAGCGTCGCCGGCTCCAGGCCCCACTTGTCCACCCACAGCTCGTCCGGGAGGTACTGGTGGTGCAGCCGGCCCATGCCCACCGCGCGCGCCACGTCCATGCCCTGGTCCACCACGTTGCTGATGGCCTGGATGACGGTGGTGGGGATGGTGGAGCCGCCGGGGCTGCCCACCGCCAGCATCACCCGCTTGGGGTCTTCCTTGGAGAACACCAGCGTGGGCGACATGGAGGACAGGGGCACCTTGCCGGCCTGGATGGCGTTGGGCTCACCGGTGACGAGCCCATACGCGTTGGGCACGCCCGGCTGCGCGGCGAAGTCGTCCATCTCGTCATTGAGGAGCACGCCGGTGCCCTTGGCCACCAGGCACGAGCCGAAGCTGTAGTTGACCGTGGTCGTCATCGCCACCGCGTTGCCGTCCTTGTCGATGACGGAGATGTGCGTGGTGTTCTTCTTCTCCGGCTCCGGCGTGAGCGGCCCCGCGTCCTTGCGCAGCGTGGAGGCAGGCCCGCCCGTCACGGGCGCCAGCAGCGACGCGCTGGGCGTGGCCTTCTTCGGGTCGATGCCGCCCGCCAGGTCCGCGATGTGGCCGGGCGACGTCAGCCGCTCCAGCGGCACCTGCACGAAGGCCGGATCGCCCAGGTACTTCGCGCGGTCCACGTACGCGCGCCGCACGGCCTCCACGTAGAGGTGCAGCGACTCCGGGTCTCGGTACGGCACGCCCTGCGGCCGCAGCTGCTGGAGCATGCCCAGCACCTGCACCACCGCCAGCCCGCCCGCGCTGGGCGGCGGCATGGTGAGGATGCGGTGCCCACGGTAGGTGGTCTCCAGCGGCGTGGCCGGGCGCGTGCGGTAGTTCGTCAGGTCCTCCTGCGTGAGCAGCCCGCCCGCGTCCTGCACCGTCTTCACCAGCGCCTGCGCCACCGGGCCCGCGTAGAAGGCCTTCGCGCCGCCCTTGGCCACCCGCTCCAGCGTGCGCGCCAGGTCCGGCTGTTTGATGAGGTGCCCCACCGGAGGCACGTCCGGCGTGCCCTGCGCGTTGGGCGTCAGGAAGATGCGCGCGGCCTCCGGGTCCTGGCGCAGACACTCCGCGCGGCCGGTGGCCATCTGCTGGTACTTGGGTGTCACCCAGAAGCCCTGCTTCGCCAGCCGGATGGCCGGGGCCAGCACCACCGCGGGCTTGAGCTTGCCGTGCTTGGACAACAGCTCCAGGTAGCCCGCCACCGCGCCCGGCACCGCCACGCTCAGCGCGCCGTCCGTGGACAGGCCCGGAACCAGCACGCCGTCCTTCAGGTACATGTCGCGCGAGGCGCCCTTGGGAGCCACCTCCCGGAAGTCCAGCACCTGGGTGCCGCCCGACTTCGCGTCGTGCACCAGCGCGAACCCGCCGCCGCCCACGCCGGAGTGGTAGGGGCCCACCACCGCCGCCACGAACGCCGCCGCCACCGCCGCGTCCACCGCGTTGCCGCCCTTGTCCAGCATCTGGAGCGCGGCTTCGCTCGCGGGCGGATACGCCGTGGCCACCGCACCTCCCCGGTAGGGACGTGCCGCACCCGCCTGCGCCGCCACCAGCAACACTGCGAGTCCCAGCGCACGGAACGACTGCCGTCCCGCGGCGCCCATGTGTGTTTTCCCCACCTGGAGGCCTTTCCTTGTGATTTCCGGCCGTTCCCTAATGCACCACGCGCCGCGCCAGGGCCAGGGTTTCAGCCAGACAACATTTTTTTCCTTGGATTGTGAGCGGAGGCGGGGCAGTCTCCGGTCATGCGCAGCAACGGGCGGTGCTCATGAGTCTTCCGAACCCCGTGGAAAACCCGGCGTCGGTTCCGACTCCGGCCTCCACTTCGGCGCGGCTGACGACGTTCCTGAAGCCGCGCTTCGGCATCACGGTCCAATGCAACACGTTGTGTGTAGCAGTCAGCGCCCGCCCCTCCCCGGACGTCCCGCGATCCGCTTTGAAGTCCGGGCGCGGTTGACGAGTTGATCGGCGGTCCCTAATTCTCCGCCGCATATGACAGCTCTGGCGGCGGTTGTGCTGTGCGCGGGCAAGGGCACGCGGATGAAGTCGGAGAAGGCCAAGGTCCTTCACCCCATCCTCGGCCGGCCCCTTTGCGCCTATCCCTTGAAGCGGGCCCTGGAACTGGGCGCCACGCACGTGGTGCCGGTGGTGGGCCACCAGGCAGCGGAGGTGGAGAAGTCCATCCGCTCCCACTTCCCGGACGCGCCCCTGCGCTTCGCGCTCCAGAAGGAGCAGAAGGGCACCGCGGACGCGGTGAAGGCGGCCCAGGACGCGCTGAAGGGCCACGACGGCCGCGTGCTCATCCTCTACGGAGACGTGCCGCTGCTCCGGAAGGAGACGCTCCAGTCGCTGCTCGCCGCGCACGACGCCGCGGGCGGAGTGCTGGCGCTGGTGTCCACCACGCTGGAAGACCCCACCGGCTACGGCCGCGTCATCCGCGAAGGCGGCAAGGTGGCGCGCATCGTGGAGCACAAGGACTGCACCCCGGAGCAGCGCGCGGTGAAGGAGTGCAACGCGGGCATCTACTCCGTGGACGCGGCCTTCCTCTGGAAGGCGCTGGCCGAAATCAAGCCCGTCAACGCGCAGGGCGAGTACTACCTCACCGACCTGGTGGAGATGGCCGCGAAGCTGGGCCCCGTGGGCGCGGTGGACGCGGACGCCACGGAGACCGCGGGCGTGAACGACAAGGTGGAGCTGGCGGCGCGCGCCCGCGTCCTCCAGCAGCGCATCAACGAAGCCCACATGCGCGCGGGCGTGTCCATCCAGGACCCCGCCACCGCGTACATCGAAGAGGGCATCACCATTGGCACCGACACGGAAGTAGGCCCCAGCGTTTCGCTGATGGCCGGCACCGTCATCGGGAAGAACGTCACCATTGGCCAGGGCAGCGTGCTCACGGCCTCCCACGTGGCGGATGGCACCCACATCAAGCCCTACTCCGTGCTGGAGGAGGCGCGTGTGGGCGAGCGCTGCATCATCGGCCCGTTCTCCCGGCTGCGCCCCGCCACGGAGTTGGCAGAGGAAGTGCATCTGGGGAACTTCGTGGAGACGAAGAAGACCCGCATCGGCAAGGGCACCAAGGCCAACCACCTGACTTACCTGGGCGACGCGAACATTGGCGCGGGCTGCAACATCGGCGCGGGCACCATCACCTGTAACTATGACGGGGTGAACAAGCACCTGACCGAGCTGGGCGATGGCGTCTTCATCGGCTCGGACAGTCAACTGGTGGCGCCGGTGAAGGTGGGGGACGGCGGGTATGTCGGCGCGGGCTCCACGGTGACGAAAAATGTGCCTCCTGGGAGCCTCGCTGTGTCCCGCGCGCCACAGGTCGTGAAGGAGGGGTGGGTGGCTGCCAAGAAGGCCCGGCAGGTGAAGGTGAAGGCTGGTTAGGAAGAGTGCTCGCCTGCTGGTCGGTCGGCGGGGCGGGGTTGGGCGTGTTGGGCGTGAACGGGTTGCCCGTGGTTTGCTCCGGCGCCGCGGGACGAGAAAGAGGCAGGACGAACATGTGCGGGATTGTTGGCTACGTCGGTGACAAGGAATCTGCTCCCATCCTGGTGTCGGGTCTGAAGAAGCTCGAGTACCGGGGCTACGACTCCGCGGGCGTCGCGGTGGTGGGCGGCAACCAACTCAATGTGGTGCGCGCCACGGGCAAGCTGCGCAACCTGGAGAACCGCGTGGTGCAGGACCTGCCCAAGGGCACCACCGGCATTGGCCACACGCGCTGGGCCACGCACGGCCGCCCCTCCGACGAGAACGCCCACCCGCACACGTACAAGAACGTGGCGGTGGTGCACAACGGCATCATCGAGAACCACCTGGCGCTCAAGGCGGAGCTGCGCTCTCGCGGCCACGTCTTCGCGTCGGAGACGGACTCGGAAGTGTTCGCGCACCTCATCTCCGCGGAGGTGGAGCGCGGCGTGGACCTGCCGGACGCCGTCCGCGCGGCCATCAAGCAGGTGAAGGGCACCTACGGCCTGGTGGTGGTGTGCTCCAACGACCCGGGCCGCATCGTGTGCACGAAGGACGCGTCGCCCATGGTGCTGGGCCTGGGCGAGGGCCAGAACTTCGTGGCCAGCGACGTGCCCGCGCTGCTCGAGCACACGCGTGACTTCGTCTACATGGAGGAGGGCGACCTGGCGGTCATCACCGCGGCGAAGGTCGACATCTTCAACCGCGACGGGAAGCTGGTGAACCGCCCCACGCGCCGCATCGACTGGACGCCGATGATGGCGGAGAAGGGCGGCTACAAGCACTTCATGCACAAGGAGATCTGGGAGCAGCCCCGCGCCATCGCGGACACGCTGCGCGGCCGGATGCTCCTCACGGAAGGCGACGTCCACTTCGACACGTGGAACCTGTCCCAGGAGCAGGTGAAGTCCTTCACCAAGGTCACCATCCTGGCCTGCGGCACGTCCTGGCACTCGGGCGTGGCCGGCAAGCACATGATTGAATCGCTGGCGCGGCTGCCGGTGGAGGTGGAGCTGGCCAGCGAGTTCCGCTACCGCGACCCCATCGTGGAGAAGAGCCACCTGGTCATCGCCATCAGCCAGTCGGGTGAGACGGCGGACACGCTGGGGGCCTTCAAGGAGGCCAAGCGGCTGGGCGCCCACACGCTGGCCGTCTGCAACGTCATTGGCAGCGCGATGACGCGCGAGTCGGACCTGCACATCCTCACCAACGCGGGCCCGGAGATTGGCGTCGCGTCCACCAAGGCGTTCACCACCCAGCTCGTCACCCTGTACCTGCTGGCGGTGAAGCTGGGCCGCATGCGCGGCACGCTGTCGGTGGAGGGCGCGCAGGAGCACCTGACGCACCTGGCCCAGGTGCCGAAGATGATTGAAGAGGTCCTCAAGTGCGAGCCGCAGGTGAAGCGCGTCGCGCGCGAGTTCATGAACGCGCAGGACTTCCTCTTCCTGGGACGCGGCCCCATGCACCCGGTGGCGCTGGAGGGCGCGCTCAAGCTGAAGGAGATTTCGTACATCCACGCGGAGGGCTACGCGGGCGGTGAGATGAAGCACGGCCCCATCGCGCTCATCGACGAGAAGATGCCCGTCGTGGTCATCGCGCCGAAGCAGCCGCACGTCGCGTACGAGAAGATCATCGGCAACATCGAGGAGGTCCGCGCGCGCGGCGGCAAGGTCATCGCCATCCTCGACGAGGACGACACGCAGGCGGACACCCTGGCCGACCACGTCATCCGCATCCCCGCCGCCTGCGCGCTGCTCGCGCCGGTGGTGGCCACCATCCCGCTCCAGCTGCTCGCGTACCACGTGGCGGAGATGCGCGGGAACGACGTGGACCAGCCGCGCAACCTGGCCAAGAGCGTGACCGTCGAGTAGCGCTGCACGGCTTCCACGCCTGAATGCGAAAGAGCCCGGACTCCCTTCACAGGGGGCCCGGGCTTCTTCGTTCCCGCTACTTCGCGTCCGCCAGCTCCAGGAGCACCTCCAGGTCCGCGGCGGCGTCCAGCGACTCCAGCAGCTCCAGGTTCTCCACCACCTCGCGATCCTCGTCGGTGAGCTGGGGCTGTGGCTGACGCGTGTCCGACGGCGGAGGCGGGGCCTCCGGGTGCATGGCCTTCGCGGGCGCGGGAACCTCTTCGGACGGCGGGGACTGCTGGGCGGACGCGGGCACGGCGGCCGTGAGCGCGAACAGCAGCAACCCACAGGGCGCGGGCCTCACTTGTTGCGCCGCCTTTCGCGCAGCCGCTCGCGTGCCTCCTGTCGCTGCTCCTGGGACATCTGCCGCCAGCGGCGCATGTTCTCCAGCATCTGCTCGCGGCGCTCCGGGTGTTCCTTGAGATAGGCGCGCACCCGTTCGCGCAGCTCCCCTCGGCGCTCCGGGGTGAGGCCGCGCAGCTCGCGCACCTGCTCACGCACCGCCTGCCGCTCCTGGGGCGACAGGCGCTGGAAGTCGCGCAGGTTGGTCTTCAGCCGCTCACGTTCCTCCGGGGGCAGCTGCCGCCAGCGCTGGAGGTTCGCGCGCACGCGGGCCTGCTCCTCCGGGGACATGGCCTTGAACTCGCGCAGCTTCGCGCGCAGGGCTTCCTTCTGCTCCGGCGGGAGCTTCTCGAAGCGCTCCGCGGCGGTGGGCGCGGGGGCGTTGGCCGCGAGGGCGGGCACGCCGATGATCAGCGCCACGGCCAGCACGCCGGCGGTCATCCTTCCCAGCATCACGGCACCCCCAGTTCATGGAGGTTCTCGACGACCTCCAGGTCTTCGGAGCTGTTGAGCCCCAGCACTTCGTAGTCCTCGACCAGCTCCAGGTTCGCCGCCACCTCCAGCGCGCCCGGGTCCCACTCCTCCAGCGAGGGCGACTCCACGCGCGTGCGTCCGGCCACCACCAGCGTCAGCACCACCGCGGCGGCCAGGCCCGCGGAGGGCACGAGCACGCCGGGCCTCAAGAGGTGCGCGAACCGCTCGCGCCAGGTGGGCGGCAGCGCGTCCACCCGCGCCAGCAGCTCGCGCCGGGCGGAGGGGGAGGGCGTGAAGGCGGGCAGCTCCGCCATCCGCGCCACCGTGAGGCGCAGGAGCCGCTCCGTGCCCTGGCACTCCGCGCAGGTGCCCAGATGGGCCTCCATGCGCGCGCGGTGCGGGGGCGGCAACTCCCCGTCCACCCAGGCCGTCAGGTCTTCTTCGAACGCACAGCTCATGCCCGACTCCTCGCGGGCACGGTGCCCGCCTGCAACGCTTCAATCCTGCGCGCCACCGCCAGAGTGGCCCGGTGGATGAGGCTCTTCACGGCGGCCTCGCTCGCCTCCAGCGCCTCGGCGATGTCCCGGTACGCCATGCCCTCGAAGCGGCACATGGTGAACGCGGCCCGCTCGCGGTCGCTCAAATCCTTCAAGGCCAGGCCCACCGCCGCCTCCAGCTCCCGGCCGCTCAGCGCCTGGTCTGGCCTGTCTCCTTCGGGCCCTGGCATCCGCATCGCCCCCACGTCTTCCTCCGCCGGGGCCTCCGCCGTGAGGCGCGCCACGCGGTACTCGCCGCGCCGCATCTCGTTGAGGCAGTGGTTCGTCGCCACCCGGAAGAGGAACGTCTTGAACTTCGCCGTGGGCTTGTAGGAGCGCGCGTGGCGGTAGAGCTTCACGAAGATGTCCTGCGTGAGCTCCTCCGCCCGCGCCGCGTCCCCCACGAAGCGGAACGCGAAGCGCGCCACGCTCGCGTGGTGCCGGTCGAAGAGCCAGGCGAAGGCCTGCTTGTCGCCCGCCGCCACCTTCAGCATCGCCTGCGTGTCCGGGTCCCAATCCATCCGTGAGGTCAGAAACCCCGTTGCCCGCTGGAAGTTGCGGGCTTGCCCACTTTGAACCCCAAGCCGCGCCCCGGTTACAGTTTCGCCACCGTGTCCGATGCTTTCCGCCCACGTTCGCGCACACCATCTCCCCACCTGGGAGAGGAGGCGGAGCCCCCGTCGGACCTGGCGGCCTGGGAACCTCCGGCGCAGGGCGGCACGCCCACCCCGCCCACGGACTCGCCGCTGCCCATGTACCTGCTGGCGCAGCAGGCCCGGCGCGCTCAAGGGGACGAACAGAAGCGCCTGTCCTGGAACCTCAACCAGCTCCTGGAGGAGCTGGGGGCGCAGGGTGGGGGCCGGACGGAGGCGGACGCCTTCCACCGGCTGCTGGAGGGGGGCAACCTGGAC
>NZ_RAWQ01000086.1:0-37926 GCF_003668965.1 Corallococcus sp. AB030 | reverse complement strand
GCCCTGCACCGGCACGGCACGCCCGCCCACCGCCTGGAGGGCCTGATGATGAAGGTGAGCGAGCGGCTGGGCCTGGAGGCCCGCTTCTTCTCCACGCCCACCTCCATCTTCGCCTCCTTCGGCCCGCCCGAGGACCTGCGCACCAGCCTCATCCGCGTGGAGCCCGGCGACATGGACCTGGAGCGCCTCATCCTCCTGGACATGCTCGCGGACGACGTCATCCACGGGCGCCTCACGCCCGCGGTGGGCGCGCGCCGCGTGGAGGACATCCTCGCCCGGCCTCCGCGCTACGGCCCCGCCCTGCAGCTGCTCTGCTGGATGCTGGCGGGCGCTTCCGCGGCGCTGCTGTTCGGCGGCGGCTGGAAGGAGATGGGCGTCGCCGGCGTCAGCAGCCTGGCCATTGGCGCGCTGGACCTGCTGACCCGCAAGCAGCCGACCACCGCCCGCGTGCTGGAGCCCGTGGCGGCCGTGCTGTCCGCCGCGTTCGCGGGGCTCGCGGCCCACTTCTTCGGCCCGCTGCACGGCGAGGTGGCCACGCTCGCGGGCCTCATCGTCCTGTTGCCCGGCCTCACGCTCACCATCGCCGTCAACGAGGTGGCCACGCGCAACCTCATCTCCGGCACGTCGCGCCTCACCCACGCCGCGCTCATCTTCCTCCAGCTGGGCTTCGGCGCGGCCCTGGGCAGCCGCGTGGCCACGGTGCTGCCTCCCGTGCCCATGCCCACGCCGGCCCTGCCCGCGGTGCTCCCCCCGGGGGTCGCCATCGCCGCGCTCGTGGTGGCGGGCTTCGCCATCGCGGTGCTCTTCCGAGCCCGGCCGCGCGACTGGGGCTGGATTGCCCTGGCCGGCGCCGCCGCCTTCATGGGCGCGCGGCTGGGAGCGCTGCTGCTGGGGCCTCAGCTGGGCGCCTTCGCGGGCGCGCTGCTGCTGGGCATCGGGAGCAACGCGCTGGCGAGGCTGCGCAACCGGCCCGCCGTCACCACCGTGGTGCCGGGGCTGATGCTGCTCGTCCCCGGCAGCGTGGGCTTCCGCAGCCTCGCGTCGCTGCTGGAGCGCGACGTGGTGGCCGGCGTGGACACGGCCTTCTCCATGCTGATGGTCGCGGTGGCGCTGGCGGCGGGCCTGCTGTCCGCCAACGCCATCATGCCTTCGCGCAAGGTGCTCTAAAGGGCCGGCCTCACGCCAGCCGCAGCAGGTACACGCCCGCGAGCGCGACGATGAAGTACGGCACCAGCACCGCCGCGCCCGCGTACTCCTTCGCCATGCGCTGGCCGAAGAAGAGCGCCAGCAGCGACACCGCGGAGAGCACCGCGCCCAGGTACGCGAGGAACGGGTTGCCGTTCATCAGCAGCGCCACCGCGCCCGCCGCGCTCAGCGCCCCGGCCGCCAGCTCCATCAGGGTGATGACCGCCAGCATCGGCGTCACCACGCCCTTCAGGGGCGACTTGGAGAAGTGGCCGGTCAGCCATCCCAGGTTCCCCTTCCAGTCCACGACCTTGTCCAGGCCGGACTGCAGGAAGAGGATGGCCAGGAAGGCGGCGCACAGGAGCTGCGGAAGCCAGAGCGTGAAGCGGGCGGAGTCGAAGGGCGGCATGCGCGCACTCTAGCGCCCCCTCCGCCGCTCCCAAGCCCCGTGAGCAGGCAAGCGGCCGGGCCGAGGGGAATGTTCTGGAGACAATCCGGCCGGGCAGGCTCCCGCCGACAGGTCCGGCTCCCTAACTTGGCAAGGCCATGGCCTCCGATCAGGTATCGCGACGCGTCTTCGTGGGTCTCATCCTGCTGTCCATCGTCCTGTTGTGCCTGGTCATCCGGCCCTTCGCGGAGGCGTTCTTCCTGGCGGCGGTGCTGGCGGGCACCTTCTACGGACTGCACACCCGGCTGAAGAAGCGGCTGCGCGGCCACGGCAACGTGTCCTCCGGGCTCATCGTCAGCGGCATCCTGCTGGCCCTGCTGCTGCCCCTGGGCGGCCTCACCGCCTTCGTCGTCGCGGAGGTGTCCGAGGGCGCGCGCTTCGTGACGGGGGCCGTGCAGAAGGACGGGATGACGGGCCTGGTGGAGAAGCTCCCCAGCGGCATCCAGGGCCCGGTGAGCAAGCTGATTGAGCGGCTCCCGCTGGAGCAGGCCGAACTGGACCAGAAGCTCCAGGAGCAGATGACGACCCAAGGGGGCACCGCCGCCAAGGCCGTGACGGGAGCAGTGGCCGCCACGGGCACCATCATCCTCCAGCTGACGATGATGCTCATCGCCCTCTTCTTCTTCCTCACCGACGGCGCGCGGCTGGTGCAGTGGATCGAGAGCGTGTCGCCGCTCAGGCGCGGACAGACGCGGGAGCTCTTGCGCGAGTTCAAGAGCACCTCCGTGTCGGTGCTCGTCTCCACCATCGCCACCGCGGGCGTCCAGGCCGCGGTCGCGCTCATCGGCTTCCTCATCGTGGGGGTGCCCGCGCCGCTGTTCTTCGCGGGCCTCACGTTCTTCCTCGCCCTCATCCCCGCCGTGGGCGCCGCGGTGGTGGTGCTCTTCGCGGCGGGCCTGATGTTCCTCAGCGGCCACCCGTGGGCGGCCCTCTTCCTGGCCATCTGGGGCGTCGTCGTGGTGGGGCTCGTGGACAACGTCGTCAAGCCGCTGCTGGCCCGGAAGGGCATGAACCAGCACGGCGCCATCGTCTTCTTCGCCCTCTTGGGCGGCCTGGCGGCGTTCGGCGCGGTGGGCCTGCTGCTGGGGCCCCTCATCGTCGCCTTCTTCCTCTCCGTGGTGCGCATCTACGAGCGCGACTACGGCCGGCCCAACGGTCGGATGGGCGACCCGGCCACGCCGGGAGGCCCCATCCAGCCGGGCTCCCAGCATGTCGTGCTCACCACGGAGTCCGGCACGCCCATCACGGACACCGACACGCCGTCCAACCACTGACGGCCCCTGAGCCCCGCTCAGGGCGTGGACTTCACCGGCGCCGCACCCTTCTTCGCGGGGGTCGGCGCCGGAGCCGTTTCCGGCCCCAGCTCCTTGAAGGCCTCGCGCACCCCGTCTGGCGAGCCCGCCACCTGCGCGGCGACACGGCTGGCCTCCGCGGGGGACAGCCGGCCCAGCAGGCTGCGCTCCAGGTGCTGATCCACGAAGGCCTGGGTGGTGTCCTCCTTCAGGTCCACCACCGCCCCCTTCGCGTCCAGCACCGGCACCACGCGCGGCGAATTGAGCAGCAGCACCGTGGGCACGTCCACGGCCTTCACCCGGCGGGCGACCTCGTCGCGCAGCTTCGGGTCGAAGTGGATGCCCTTCTCCTGCACCAGCGCGCGGATGCCCTCGTAGTCGCCGGTGGCCTTGATGACCATCAGCTTGGAGAGCAGCTCGCCCACGGCCTCGCGCATCTTCGCGTAGTCCGGAATCACCAGGTAGGTGCGGCCATTCTCCGTCACCTGCTTCACCGCGCCCTTCTCCTCCAGGAACGTCACCGTCATGTGGTGGCCGCGCTGGTGGTCCTCCTCGAAGGCGTTGCCCGTCTCCACGCGGCGCAGGTTGGTGAGCCCCTCCACCAGGAAGTCCCGGTACATCTGCCGGGCGATGGCCTCGTGGTCCGGCGACAGCTCCGCGAGCGCCGGGTCGAACGCGTGCCACAGCGCGACCAGGTCCGCGCGCGCCTCCTCCAGCGTGTTGTCGTACTCCTTGAGGAAGACGGACGGGGACTGGCCCTTCAACTTCGGATCCACCTGGCCGGAGGCGTGGCCCAGCACTTCGTGGAAGGCCACCAGCCACTTGCGCGCGGTGACGGAGTACTTCTGGGCCTGCTCGCGGTCCTCCGCCGTGCGGGAGAACTCCAGCGCCAGAGGCAGCCGCGTCACGGCGGAGGCGGCGTCCATGACGTTGGTGATCATCACGCTCTTGCTGCCGTACTTCTCCCGGATGTGCTGCTCGTTGGGCAGGTTGATGCCCGCGGGCGGCTCCGGGTTGGACGTGATGAGGTTGATGGCCTTGGCCACCGGCGGCGAGACCTTCTTGCGGCGGTACTTCTGCGGCCAGGGCAGCCGGTCCTCGAAGTACTGGGCCTTCTGGCCCATGAGCACCATGATCTGGTTCTCCGCCGTGTCGCGGTAGTTGACCAGCCCTTCCCACTGTCCCTTGTGGCCGCGCGGGTCGACGTAGGTCTCGATGAAGCCCAGGTTGGCGTCCACCTTCGGGTCCACCTTGAGCCACGCGATGTTGTACGCGTCCCAGTCCTTGGGGCTGCCCGTCTGGAAGTAGCGCACCAGCTTACCCAGCGCGGCCTTGTGCGCGGGCTCGGCGGACTTCATCGCCTCCTGGAGGTGCGCGATGACGCGCGAGAGTTCCTTCGCGTACAGCCCCGGCTTCACCTTGCCGTCCGGCGTGCCCGCGCGGAACACCTGCTCCACCAGCTTGCCGTCCTGCTTCACCACGCGCGAGTTGAGCGGGTACTTCTCCTTGAAGCCCACCAGGTCCTTCTCCGTCACGCCGGGGCCATAGGCCGTGTTGGAGGACGCGGTGAGGAGGTCCTGTCCCGGCGGTGGGGCCTTGGAGGTGAGCTGCGGCTCGAAGGCCGCGTCGAAGAGGGTGGGCGTCAGCTCCTGGAGCCAGGCCTGGAGCGCGGCGTCGTCCTTCACCGTCCAGGGCGCGCCGGCCTTGAGTGCGCGGGAAGCGCCGGCCGCGAGCTGTTCCGCGGTGAAGGCCGGGACGAACTTCTGGCCGGTGGTGCTGTCGTGGTTGCCGCCGTGTCCGTAGAAGCGCAGCAGGTAGTCCGCCAGCTTCGCGTCGAAGCCGGACGCGGAGCTCTGCGCGTCGCGGCCGAAGAGCCAGACGCCCTCCAGCAGCTGCTTCGTCGGCACCAGCTTCCAACCGAGCTGATCCAACGCGATGTCCTCGCCCGCGTGCGCCGCGAGCGTCAGGGACCACGCCACGCGCTTCTCCGCCAGTGACAGCTCCGCGATGCCCGGCGCGAACATCTGGGCCACGGCGGTGTTGCCGGAGCGGGCGCGGAGGAACTTCCCTCCGGGCACGGTGAGGGAGGGCTGCGCGGCCTGCGTGAGGCCGGCGTCAGGCGCCGGGGACTTCTGCGGGGTGGCGGGCGCGGCGGCGAGGACCGCGGCCAGCAGCAGGGGCTTCATGGAGGGCTCCAGGGAGACGTGACGGGACGTGGCTACCCCGCGCGCGGGGTGGACTCAAGCCGCGCGCCGCCGCGCCCCTCACGGCCAGACAGAGCGTGCGGCCGGGGCAGGCAGGGTTCCGCGCCCCGCAAGGAATGCGCGGGATGCCGCCGGCTCGCGCAAGGTTTGCGCCGGGACACCCAGGCGGGATGCGCACCCGCGCCCGGGCCCACCTCCACGGAGGGCACGAGTCCACTCCGGTACGGGGCATGCAGTGTCGAAGGCCGGACAGGTTTCATTCCTCCCCTCCGTTCGAGCCAGCGACCATGACCTCTTCGCTCTCCCTGCGCCGCGCCGTCCTGCTCGCCGCCCTCAGCGCTGCGGGGTGCGCGGGGTCCTCGATGCAGACGCGTGCGGATCCCTCGCCCCCGCTGCCTCCACCTCCCACCTCGGTGGCGCTCACCGTGGGCTATCAGGAGGCGGTGAGGCTGGGGGCCGCGTTCGCGCGGAGCCAGGACCAGGCCCTGGAGCTGGTGATGGCGAAGCAAGGGGAGGCGTCCTGGTGGCTGCGGTACTCCTCGCCGGCGGGCCAGCAGTCCCTGGACCTGCGCGTGGACGGGCAGACAGCGCAGGTGGAGCCCATCCCCCTTCCGCCCTCCGCCGGGGAGCCCTCCCGGTAGCGCGAGACGCCGTTGCGGCGGCCCTCCGGGTCCCCCAGCGCTCCTGAATCGCCTCACTGCACGGTTGTCACGACCCAGACTCCATGGAGGCTCCACTGCCCACCCTCATGATTGTGATTGTCAGCGCGGTGGCCGTGCTCGTGGGGATGATTGCCCATGCCGCTGGCCACCTCACCGCGAACGGGCTGGGACGCCTGGTGCTGCTCGGAGGACTGGCCATCCTGCCGCTGGCCGTCAGCGGTGCCGGGGTCGCGGTGGGCGTGCGCGAATCGAGCCAGACCCAGTTCTGCATGGGTTGCCACGAGATGGAGCGCTACGGGCAGAGCCTGTTCGTGGACAACCCCAACGCCCTGGCCGCGGTCCACTACCAGAAGCGGCTCATCAACCGCGATTCCACCTGCTTCTCCTGCCACACGGACTACGCGCTCTTCGGGGACGCGAAGGCCAAGCTCAACGGCCTGCGGCACGTCTGGGTCCACTACTTCGGGACCATCCCCCCGGAGCCCCGGCTCTACCAGCCGTATCCCAATTACAACTGCCTCCACTGCCACAACGATGCGCGCGGCTACCTGGAGGCCGGGCCGCACCGGGAGCTCCAGGCGGAGCTCCAGAGCGGGGCCCGCTCGTGCCTGAGCTGCCATGACCTCGCGCACGACCTGGAGGGCGTGAAGGCCCAGAACTTCTGGCTGCCGGAGCGGCCGCGTCCATGAGCCACGACAAGCGCATCCGCGTGGCGGCCCTCTTCGTCCTGGCGGGGCTGCTCATCCAACTGTTCGCCCTCCTCTATTGGACGCCCTTGACCTTCGTCATCTCCACGGCCGTGGGCGTGCCCGGGGTCCTGCTGGGGGTCCTGCTCTACGGCGTCACGGTCTGGAAGATCTTGAAGGAGCAAAAGGCCCTATGAGGCGCTCCGCGTCCGACGCCTCGGGGCCGTCCGCGTCCGTCCTCCTTCGCGGGGGACGGTGGCGGGTGGGGCTCGTCGCCCTCCTCCTGTTCACGACTCCCATCTTCGCCGTGAACTCGCCGCAGGACGTCCGGCTGCCTCCGCTCAAGGAGCGCGCCGCGCCCGCTCCGGCGCTGTTCTCCCATTGGGGGCATGGCTCCATGTATTGCTACAGCTGCCACCCCGGCACGTTCCCGCAGGCCCGGCTGGGCTTCACGCATCAGGACATGCGAGAGGGCCGCTACTGCGGGCGCTGCCATGACGGACAGGCCGCCAGGGCCTGGCGCACCATGGAATGCGAGGCGTGCCATGCGCGTCGCTGACCTGGGCACCTGGACGCTGTTCGCCTGCGCGCTGGTGCTGTCCGTCCCAGGCCCCGCGCGAGCGCAGTCGCAGGAGGAGAAGCGGCGGCAGCTCCAGGAGCGGCTGGGCATCAAGCCGCCCCCCGCGCAGGCTGCGCCCGACGCGGGAACGCCGTCTCCCACGGAGGCCGCCAGGCCCCCATCCGCGCCCCCCGCGCGGACGCCCGCCAGCGCGAACCGGCCCCGCGTGCCGGGCTTCGCGGAGGACGTGCGGCCCATCCTGGAGAAGGAGTGCGGGTCCTGCCACGGCCCGGAGGGAATGGCGTCCCGGTCCCGCTGGGTGCTCCGGGGCGAGCCGGCGGACTACGAGGCCACGCTGCGCTTCGTGCAGCCCGCCACCGCCGCCCAGAGCCCGCTGCTCAAGAAGGGCACCGGCACCACGCTTCACGGAGGCAAGAAGGTCTTCGCGGTGGAGTCGGCGGAGTACGCGACGATCCTGCGGTGGATTGAAGGAGGCGCCCCGCCCGGCAAGGCACGCGGCGGCACGACCGCGGCCAGCCCTGGCGCTCCGCATCCCTCCCACGACAGCGCGCCCGCGGCCGCGCATCCTGTTTCCAGTCCAGCGCCCACCGCGCCCGTCGCGGCCACGCCCTCCGTCTCCAACCCGGCGCCATCCGCGTCCGCGAGCGCCGGCCCGCCTTCCGGGGACGCCTCGGCCGCGCCGCGCTTCGCCCCCCAGGTGCACGAGGCCCTGCTGGCGGACTGCTCCAGCTGTCATGCCTCGGACGGGATGGGCGGCGCCAGCCGCTACGTGACCCACGCGGATCCGGAGCAGCACCTGCGTTCGGTGGAGTCCCTGGTGGTGCCCGGCACTGCCGCCAGCAGCATCCTGTACCAGCGCGCGAAGGGCGACTCGCACCCGGGCGGCGCGGTGTGGGAGCCGGGCAGCGCGCAGCTGTCGCTCCTGGCCCGGTGGATTGACGCGGGCGCGTTGGGGACGAACGCACCCGTCACCGCGAACGCCGCCGTGGCCACCGCTCCGCCCACGCCCACCGAGCCCGGGACGGCCGTGGCGCCCCCGGCACCGCCATCCACCCCGGCCAGCCCGCACGCGCCGACGGGCCCTCACGGCGGCGTGCCGCTGGGGACCTTCCCGGTCCTCGGCTCGCTGAGCCTGAACGGACGCTTCGACCTCAACTACGAGCGCGTCAACTACAACGACCACCCCTTCAAGTCGGAGGGCGAGAGCGCGCTGCGCAGCTACCACCACTTCCTCTTCCTGACGCGACAGTCCGCCGAGGATCCGGTGACCCTCACCCTGGAGATGCTTTCGCTCCAGTTCTGGGAGGTGGGCTACCGGATCAACGGGGCGTCGTGGCCGGTGAAGGTGTTCGCCAAGGGGGGTAAGATCCTGGTGCCCTTCGGCGCGGATCCGCTCTTCCACCACAGCTACGGAGGGCTCGCGGGCTTCGACCAGCGGGTGATTCCGGTGGTGTTCGCCCGCGAAGGGCTGACGGTGAACGTGGAGCGCCGCATGGGGCCCATCGCCTTCTCCGGCGACGCCTATGTCATCTCCGGCTACCGGCTGAAGCGCGCGGACGCGGTGCTCAACCTCCAGTCGGACCTGGCACCGCTGGAGGACACCCGCCTGGGCGTCGGGGCGAGGCTTGGCGGCTCCTGGGGCCCCATCAACGTGTGGTACTCGCCCTACTTCAATTCGCTGGGGTTCGGGCGCCGCCTGTTCCTCCAGGCGCTGGACGTGGCGGTGTGGCGTCCGCGCGGGCTTCCGGTGCTGGAGCACTTCTCGCTGGGCGCCGGGCTGCTGCGCGCGGATGTCTCCGGGGGAGAGGCGGAGGGCTACGGCGGGCCGGGCGCGGACTCCTACCACTTCGCCAGCTACCTCCAGCTGCGCTACCACCCCACGGACTGGCTCTACCTCCAGTACCGGCAGGGGCTGCGCACCTTCGGAAACCGGCGAGGCCTCATCCTGGACTCGAACGCGCTCACCCGGGAGGACGCCTCCGGCCACAACGTGGGCGTGGTCGCGCGGTGGCGGGGCTTGAGCGCAGGCCTCTTCCAGTTCTGGAACCTGGAAAAGACAGACGAAACGCCGGACGACTTCACCCGGCTGGTGGTGGCGTATGAGTTCTGACTCCCGCATCCAGACACGGGCCGCGGTCCTCACCGCGATGTTCGCGCTGGCAGTTGGCTGCGCTGACTTCGAGCGTGGCCCCGTCGCCGCCGACGCCGGTGCGCTCCCCACCGACGGCGGTGGCGAAGGGGACGGAGGAGGCGCCGTGTCCTTCGCGAGCGACGTCCATCCGCTCCTCACCACCGGATGCCAGAGCTGCCATCGCAGCGGGGGCGCCGCTGGCAGCACCTCGTTCCTGCTGACGGGCGATGCCGACGCGGACTACGCGGCGGCCATCTCCCTCACGGACACCTCCAATCCCTCCGCCAGCCGGCTGCTGCGCAAGTCCTCCGGCGCGGGCCACGGCGGCGGGGCCGTCTATGGGGAGGGCACCCCGGAGTACCAGACCCTCCTCGCGTGGATCTCCGGAGGCGCTCAACCATGACGCACTTTCTTCCCGAGGAGTCCCCCATGAGACGACCCCTCCTGCTCCTGGCTGGACCGCTGCTCCTGACCTGCGCGCTGAGCGCCTGCGCCAAACTGGAGACGCCCCACCCGGAGCTCGTCACCGACGGCCCGCATTCGGTGCTCGTGGGACAGGCGATCCAGCTCACGGTCACCACGCGCGAGGCCACCGACGACGGATACCACTGGGAGAGCGAGGCCCCGGCCATCGCGACCGTGGACGACTCCGGGCAGGTGACGGGCGTGGGCGCGGGAGAGACCACCATCAAGGTCACCGGCGCGAGCTCCAGGCTGGAGGCGCGCCATGTGGTGGTGGTGATGGGAGGCCTCGCGGGCGACGGCGGAGTCGACCCCAACCAGGTGCCCTACTACCTCGCCTGGTCAGGCTCTCCGCACGCGGACACCACCGCCGAGGCCTTCTCCCACTGGAACGAGGACGGCCTCGTCCCCGCCAGCTGCGCGCGGTGCCACAGCTCGGAGGGCTACATCGACTTCCTGGGCGGTGACGGGTCCGCCCCTGGCAGGGTGGACGCCCCCGCGCCGACGCAGTCCGTGGTCCGCTGCGAGACGTGCCACGACAGCGCCGCCTCCAGCCTGACCGCGGTCACCTTCCCCTCGGGCAAGCAGGTCACCGGCCTGGGCCCGGAGGCGAGGTGCGTGGTGTGTCACCAGGGGCGCGCCGCGGGCAGGGACATCGACGCGCAGGTCGCGGACGCGGGCGTGGTGGGCGAGGACACCGCCTCGCCCGCCCTGGGCTTCACCAACATCCATTACTACCCCGCGGGCGCGACGCTCTTCGCCAGTCAGGCCGCGGGCGGCTATCAGTACGCGGATCAGGTCTACGACTCGCGCTTCCGCCACGTCCCCAGCTTCGACAAGTGCAACGAGTGCCATGACCCGCACACCACGCGGGTCCGCTGGGATGCCTGTGCCACCTGCCACCCCGGCGTGACCGACGTCACGAAGGCCTGGGACATCCGGCAGATTGCCTCGCGCAATCAGGACTACGACGGGGACCACAACCGCACCGAGGGCATCTACTACGAGATCCAGGGCCTGCGGGACCGGCTGCTCGCCGCCATCCAGCGGTACGGCGCGGAGCGGGCCCGGCCCCTCTGCTACGGCAACGCCCACCCCTACTGGTTCCGGGACACCAACGGAGACGGGACCTGCAATCCAGCCGAAGCCACCGCCACCAACGCGTTCGCCGGCTGGACGCCCCGCTTGCAGAAGGCGGCGTACAACTACCAGCTGTCCCGGGTGGACCCGGGCGCGTTCGCGCACAACGCGAAGTACATCATCCAGCTGCTGCATGACTCGACCCAGTCGTTGAACACGGCGCTGAGCGTGCCCTTCGACACGTCGCTGCTGGTGCGCAACGATCCAGGCCACTTCAACGGCGCCAGCAAGGCGGCGCGCAACTGGGACTCGAGCGAGACCGTCCAGGCCAGCTGCTCGCGCTGCCATAGCGGCGCGCAGGGCTACCGCTTCTTCGTCCAGTACGGGGTCGGGCAGCTGGTGCCGGAGACCGCCAACGGCCTGGAGTGCTCCACCTGCCACGAGAACTTCGAACCGGACTACGACGTCTTCGTCCCCGCCCAGACGTGGCTGCCGGACGGCAAGACGGTGAACCTGCCGGGCCAGGACAACCTCTGCGCCAACTGCCACATCGGCCGCGCGTCCAAGGCCACCATCGACACGGCGCTGAGCGCGGGGGGCACGCCGCGCTTCCAGAACGTGCACTACCTGCCGGCCGCGGGGACGCGCGAAGGAACGCTGGCGCGGATCGGCTACGAGTACCCCAACAAGACCTACGCGGGCCGGCTCACGCACATGGGCGGGGTGCAGTGCACCAGCTGCCATGTCCCGGGCAAGAGCAACCACACCTTCCGCATCCAGGACGCGTGGAACGAGCGCTGTGAGACGTGCCACGCGGACCAGAGCGCGGCGGAGCAGATCCGGCTCGTCCACCTGTCGGACTACGACGGCGACGGGAACACCGCGGAGTCCCTGGAGGCGGAGGTGGAGGGCATGGCCGCACGCCTGCTGACCGCCATGCGCGGGGTGACGAACAACGGCCTCTGCTACAACGGCGACGTCAATCCGTACTTCTTCAAGGACACGGACAAGAACGGGGCCTGCAGCGCCACCGAGTCCGTCTCCGCCAACGCGTTCGCGCCGTTCACGCCCGCGCTCGTGAAGGCCGCCCACAACTACCAGCTGAGCAAGAAGGACCCCGGCGCCTGGGCGCACAACTTCAACTACGTCGGGCAGCTCCTCTACGACAGCGTGGAGGACCTCACGGGGGCGGCCCCCTTGAACATGCAGCGGCCTTGAGGCTGGAATCCGCGCTCGAGCACCGTCGCTCGCCGGGACACGCCCGGCGAGCACGGTCGCCGAGGAACGCGGACCGATGAAGCCCTACCTGTTCTCCCAGCCCTCCAAGCCGTCGCGCCTGGCCCGCCTGGCGTCGCTCGTCCCCCTGCTCATGCTGCTGGGGGGACCGGTCGCCTGTGGCGATGACGAACCGAACGAGCCGCGTCCCGACAGCGGCACCCAGACCGTGGACGGCGGCTCGGACGCGGGCCCCGATGCGGGCGCGGACGCGGGCACCGATGCGGGCACGGACGTGGACGCGGGCTCCGATGCAGGCACGGACGTGGACGCGGGCTCCGATGCAGGCACGGACGTGGACGCGGGCTCCGATGCGGGCACGGAGAGCGATGCCGGCACGGAGGCCGATGCGGGCACGGACGGCGGCGTGGTGGCGTGCACCCCGAGCGGCTGGGTCGACACGCCCCCGGACCTGAGCGTCATCCAGAACACGTCGCTGGACATCCGGACCCGGCTGGAGGCCATCCCGGGCATCATCGTGGACCAGGACCGGACCGGCGGCAGTGTCCCCGCGGGCTACCGGCACTTCGTCCTGCGATACAACCAGCCGTCGGACCACGCCCACCCGGAGTGTCAGCGCTTCGAGCAGCGCTTGACGCTGATGCACAAGGCGGACGCCAGCCCGATGGTGCTCTCCACCAGCGGCTACAACGTCTCCACCGGCACCGGCCGCTCGGAGCCCACGCAGCTCCTGTCCGCCAACCAGGTCGCCGTGGAGCACCGCTTCTTCCCGCCGAGCATTCCGTCGCCCGCGGACTGGAGCCAGCTCACCATCCGCCAGTCCGCGGATGACTTCCACCGCATCGTCCAGGCGCTCAAGCCCATCTACACCGGCAAGTGGGTGTCCACCGGCGGCAGCAAGGGCGGCGAGACGGTGGTGTTCTTCCGCCGCTTCCACCCGGACGACGTGGACGCCACCGTGGCGTACGTGGCGCCCATCGCCCTGCGCAACGACGAGCGCTTCGTGACGTTCCAGGACACCGTGGGCGGTGACGCGCAGCTGGCCTGCCGCGAGCGGCTGTGGGCCTTCCAGCGTGAAGTGCTCTCGCGCCGGAGCCAGATGCTCTCCCTCGTGGACGCCTACGCCGCGAGCAACAATCTGACGTACTCGCAGCTGGGCCGGGAGCTGGTGCTGGAGCACGCCGCCATCGAGACCTACTTCGCCTTCTGGCAGTACGACTCCGCGGCGAACTGCAACCGGAACATCCCCACCGCCACCGCCACGGACCAGGAGCTGTTCGACGCGATGGACTACGCGGTGGGCATGGGGTCGTTCGCGGACTCAGGCATCACCCCGTACGCCGCCTACTACTACCAGGCCGCGGCGGAGCTGGGCTGGCCCCAGCCCTATGAGAAGCACCTGGGCGCGCTCATCCACTTCCCGGACACCGACACCGGCGAGGTGTACTCGCCGCCAGGCATCCCGTTCGTGTTCCGTCCCGAGGCCATGCCGGACATCCAGGACTGGGTTTCCTCCCAGGGACAGCGCCTGATGTTCATCTACGGCAGCTACGATCCGTGGACGGCGGCAGCCTACGTGCTGGGCAATTCGCAGGACTCCTACCTGTACACGGTGGAGGGCGGAAACCACAACGCGCGCATCAGCCAGCTCCCGGCGGCCCAGCAGGCGGAGGCGAAGGCCAACCTCAACCGTTGGATGGGCATCGCCCCGCTGAAGCGCGCTCCCAAGTACCTCCGGTCGGAGGAGCCGCCTGACTTCGGGCCCCACGTGCCGCCCCGTCTGCGCGCGGCGACGCAAAACTAGTCCGACAGTCGGACAGGTCGCGGGCCGTCCCGGTGTACTCCGGGGCGGCCCGTCGTCTTTTCAGCGGCCCATCTTGTACGGCCCGCCCCGCTCCAGCGCCCGCTGGTACGCGGGGCGCGCATGGAGCCGGTCGAGGTAGGCCGTGAGGTTCGGCAGCGCCGCCAGCAAACGGAAGGACTTCGCGGCCTCCAGCACGAAGCTCAGCTGGATGTCCGCGCCAGTCAGCCCGTTGCCCACCAGGTACTCACGGCCCTGAAGCACCCCCTCCAGGTAGTCCAGGTGGTTCTTCAGCTCGGAGTCGATGCGCGGCTTGATGGGCGCCGCGGCGTCGCCCAGCCGCTTCACGTAGAGCAGCTGCACGATGGGCAGCATCGCGGAGCCTTCCGCGTAGTGCAGGAAGTGCGTGTAGCGGTCCAGGTCCTCCGGCGCGGGCGACAACCGGCCCTGGCCATGCTTGCGGATCAGCGATTCGATGATGGCGCCGGACTCCGCCAGCACCCGGCCGTCGTCCTCCACCAGCGGCGACTTGCCCAGCGGGTGGACGGCCTTGAGCTCCGGCGGAGCGAACCCCGTCTTCGGGTCACGCTCGTAGCGGACGACCTCGTAGTCGAGCCCCAACTCCTCCAGGAGCCAGAGGATGCGCTGCGAGCGGGATTCGGAGAGGTGATGGACCTTCAGCATGATGGGAGGGCTCCTCGCGTCCGGAAGCAGGACGTTCCGGGGGCACACTCTCCCAGGTCGCTCCTCCGGACCAGCGTCGTCCGGAGGAGCGGTGTTCAGGACTAGAACGCGGCGCCGCTGGCGCGCTTGCCAGGAGAGCTCGTCAGGCTGGACACGCCCGTGTGCAGCACGAAGCTGGCCGTGGAGGACGCGTCCGGGCTGCGGTTGGCGGACACGCCGTCCGTGCCCGCGAGCGACGAGGCGAACGTGGCCGTGCTCACCACGGTGCCCGCGCTGTTCTTCACCGTGACGGTGTCACCGCTGTTGCCCAGGTTCAGCTGGCCCGTGGACGCGGCCACCGCACCTGGCGTGCCGGACGGGATGCCAGACGCACCGCCGAACACCACCACCGCCTTGCCCGCCGCCACCGAGGTGCCGCTGGCGAAGGTGTGGCGCACGGCCGTGCCGTCCGACACCGTCCAGCCGCTCAGGTCCACCGCCGCCGTGCCGCTGTTGAGCAACTCCACGAACTCGCCGTTCACGTCCGAACCCGGCTCGTTGATGAGCACCTCGTTGATGAACACGTTGCCCGTGCCACCGGTGCCGCCCGTGGTGATGGTGAAGGCCGCGTTGGACAGGTCGGTGACGGTGGCGTTGCTCGCGTCGCTCACGCGCACCCACGCGGTGGTGCTGGCGCTGGAGGGCACCGTCCACGCCACGCTGCCGGAGGACGCGCCCGTGCTGGACGTGATGGTGGTCCAGGTGGAACCGTTCAGCGAGTACTCCACCTTCACGTTGGAGACGCCAGACGCCGTCCAGGTGATGGTGCGCGCCGAGCCGGCCGTCCAACTCTCACCGCCGTTGGGCGACAGCACCGTCACGGAGGAGGACGTCGCGCCGTCCCCCGGGATGAGGAAGTCCTTGATGACGCCCATGTGCTGCATGCCGGACGCGCCGCTGTCGCCCGACAGCGCCGGGGAGATGTCGGACAGGGGCGAGTACACGCGCGTGTCCACCACCAGGCCGTTGGCGAAGGTGCTGGAGCCCATCACCACCGACGTCTGGTAGGCGCGCAGGTCGTTGTCCACCAGCACGTGGTCGTACGGCGAGCTGCGGCCCGCGTTGGTGTTGGTGTTGCCATTCTTGTCCGCCGGGTACGGCGACGCCGTGGACACCACGCTGGAGAAGGTGCTGAAGGTCGCCTCGCTGCGGCTGCCGGTGTTGAAGTCACCACCGATGACCAGGTAGTCGCTGGCGGGCACGTTGGCGTTGATGAACTTCACCAGGTTGTTCGCTTCCGTGTTGCGGACGCTGGAGCTGGTGGTCAGCAGGTGCACGCTGATGGCCCACAGGTCCTTGGGCCCCGGGATGTCGATGCGCGCCCACGCGAAGTCGCGGTTGGACACCTGCGTGTCGTCCCACTCTCCGGCGGCGATGATGGGGTAGCGGCTGATGATGCCGTTCGGAATCTGCGCACCGGCCTCTCGGTAGTACGAGAAGCCCGTGCCGAAGGCCGTGTCCACGAAGGCGCGGATGTCCGCCGCGGAGTCCGTCTGGTAGTTGAACTCCTGAATCATCACGACGTCCGCGTCCGTGCCCTGGAAGATGCGGAGGCCGTGGCCCGGGTTGTAGTCCTGCCCATTGCCGCTGCTCAGGTTGGCCGCCATCAGGCGCAGCCGCACGTTCGCCAGCGAGTCCTCACGCGCGACGAGCTCCGGCGCCGTCTCCTCCGCGTCCGCCTCCACGGAGCCACCGCACGCGCTGAGCGCCGCGCACACCAGCGTGAAGGACCACGTACGCCAGGAGGCGGCAGGCCGCCGGAAGAGGTCTTGTTTCAGGCTCACGATGTTTCATCCTGCTCCCGGAGAACCCGGGAGCCGTAGAGGGTCAGGGACGTCACGGCAGCGCCGCGGACGCAGTATTCCGCGTACACGACGCCACCGCCGTTTATCCGTCACATTCCTTGAAACGTTTCGTGAGCGGCGCATCCCCCCCGGCAGGGACGCGCAATGTTACGCATTGTTACATGGCTGCCGTGGTGGACAGCGCGACGAAGGCGTAGCGCAGACCCTTGCCCAGGGTGACGAAGACGACGAAGGGAAAGGGGCGCACGCCCACGAAGCCGCCCGCGAGCACGAACGCGTCGCCCAGGATGGGCAGCCACGACATGAGCAGGGCGGGAGCGCCCCAGGTGCGCAGGTTCGCCTCCACGCGCGCCATGCGCGGGCCTTCCTTCTCCCGGCGGCGCGACACCCAGCGGCCCACGGCCCCGCCTCCGCCGCGCGACACCCACTGCCCCAGGATGTAGAGCGTCACCGCGCCCAGCACGTTCCCCACGGTGGCCACCACGGTGGCCATCACCGGCGGCGTGCCGTTGTAGATGAGGGCGGCGAGCATCGCCTCGGAGGGCACCGGCACCACGGAGCCCGCCAGCATGGCGACGAAGAACATCCCGGGAAGGCCCCAGGTGGACAGGATGGACGGCTCGGCGGGCATGGGCGGCCTGGGCCATACACCCGGCACGGGGCGTTCGTCTTGTGCGGCGTCAGCGCTCCCCTGCCCGCCACCCTGGCCCGCGGGGCCGGAGGCTGTCCGGCGACGCGGCCCTCCCAGGGGCAGGGGTTGTAGGCCCGGGTGGGGGTCCCCATCGTCCCCGCCATGCGACGCTCGACGCGCGAACGGTCAGGACTGCGGTCCATCGATACGGAGGACGAGCGGATCGCCTCCCTGCTGGTGGCGGAGAACCCGGCGCTGCACTTCGAGGGCTCCCGGAACCTGGTGGTGCGGCTGCGCGACGGACGCACCTTCGTCCTCACCGTGCTCACCCTGGAGGCGCTGGAGGCACGGCTGGGAGGCGCGCCGTCCTACGTGGCGACCCGCATGGTCCTGGTGCGGCGACTGTCTGACGGCGCCCTGATCCACGCGGTGCGCTCCGCGCTGGACCAGGGGCTGGAGCACTTCGGCACGCTCCAGCCGCCGATTGAAGAATGAAGCGCCGGCTCAGGGCGCGGGAGCCCCGGTGAGCTTCCCCGCCACCTTGCGACCCTGGCGCCACACGCCGGTGATGTTCAGCTCGCGGTGCTCCGCGTAGCCGGGGATGCGCAGCGGGGTGGTGCCGGAGTCCGTGCCGAAGGCCGCGTCCACGGGCTGGTCGCGGACGCCGTGGGCGATGATGTCCACGCCCGCGTCCACCACGGCCTTCGCGTCCTCCAGGTCGTGGATGTGGGCGGCGACGCGCAGGCCCTGCTTGTGGGACTCGTCGATGACGGCCTTGTAGATGTCCGGCTTCATCTTCGGGAGCTTGCCCAGGAACGTGTCCACCCAGACCTTCACCAGGTCCACGCGGTTCTTCGCCAGCGTGCGCACGGCGGCGCGGGCCTCCTCCACCGTGGTGGGGCGGAAGAGCTGATCCGGCGCGCTGTTCGTCATCGCCTGGGGAGGCCCGCCCTCCGGCACGCCAATGCCCTGCCCCGCGCCGAAGAGGTCCGCGCCGGTGAAGGAGTCCGCGTGGGCCTCCTTGCGCAGCTCGTTGAACAGCGCCCGGTTCATCCCGAGCGCCGTCACGGTGGTGACGCCGTACGCGGCGAACTGGCGCAGCTGCTTCTCGACGTTCTCCCGCGTGTAGTTCTGGGAGCCCGTGGTGGTGCCGGACGTCTGGCCCACGTGGCTGTGGTCGGAGATGAGGCCGGGCAGGAGCGTCTGGCCCTTGAAGTCGATGACCTCCGCGCCCTTGGGCACCTTGACGTTGATGGCGAGCCCCACGGAAACAATCTTCCCGTCGCGCACCACCACGGAGCCCCCCTCCAGCGGCTGCCCCCCGGAGCCATCCAGCACCGTGCCGCCCTGGAAGACGACGGTGCGCGAGGCGGCGGGCGCCGCGCTGGCGGACAGCGGCAGCGCGAGGGCGAGCAGGGCGGCGGTCAGGCAACGCGAGCGCATCAGGAAGGTCTCCAGGGGGAAGAGGGAAACCCTAGGAGCGCGTCCGGGTGGCGACAACCCTTCGTGGCGGCGACTGTCGTGACGTCGGTGCTACAGGCCGGGCGCACGGTGGGAACCCAACGCCGCATCGCGGCGCGCGAGCGACTTCCACCGGGAAACACGGCGCCGTGATTATGCTGCCCGCCCGATGGATGAACCCGGCCTGCAATATCCCGGAGAAGCCCTGCGAGGGTGGCTCCGGCAGTTCGCCAAGACGCCGCTCGCCGAGCCGACGCTGAAGCTGCTGGTCGTGCTGGCGGACACGGTGTTCTTCGCGAGCCTGGGCCGCGAGGAGGGCGAGGCCACGCGCGTGCGCATCGCGTATCACGCGCAGGGGCTGCAGGGCCTGCAGGCGGTGCGTGAGACGGTCTACATCGGCGGACAGAAGGGCAAGCGGCAGGCGTGGGAGACGCTGCCGCTGGAGGCCAAATCGAGCATCACCGACTTCAGCGTGGAGGCGCTGGTGAAGCTGGCGCCCGCGGCGAACCTGCCGCGCACGGCGGTGGTGGTAGGGCCGCGAGACGGCAAGCTGCGCATCCAGGGGCTGGCGCGCCGGGTGGAGTACACGGAGTTCCACGCCGAGGGCGAGGAGGACGTCTTCATCCTGCACGCGCCGGAGCCGGGCCACCTGGTGGTGAGCACGCAGGGGCGAGAGGTGTTCCGCTACGAGCAGGGCGCGCCGGTGCCGCCGGGCCGTCGAGTGGCGTTGCACGACCTGCTCTTCCACGAGGACAGCGCGGTGCGCGCGGCGCTGATGGAGATGTGCGCCACGCTGGTGGAGTCCCTGCCCAAGGTGCAGCCGCTGATGGGCGGCAACCGCGAGTGGTACGTGTCCAACGCGGTGCAGGGGCTCATCCGGAGGATGGCGGGTCTGCACCACGGAGGGCTCATCGCGTTCCTGCCCAAGCAGCACGACGTGGAGCGCTTCCGGGCGCGAGGCAAGTACGTCCTGCCGCCGGAGCAGGGCTCGTTGTTGCGCCAGCGGTTGCAGCGCTTCGTGCAGGCGAGGGCGGATCTCATCAACGGCGCCTGGCAGGCGGAGGCCGGCAAGGCGGCGGAGGAGGAAGAGGATCCGGAGTTGAAGAAGGCCGCGGCCGAGCACGACGACAAGGTGACGGAGAGCGACTTCCAGGCGCTGGTGGAGAGCATCGGGCAGTTCACGGCGGTGGACAACGCGCTGGTGCTGGGGCCGGAGCTGGAGGTGCTCTGCGCGGGGTATCAGATTGCGCTCCCGAGAAGCGGCCCGCCGCAGGTCTTCGAAGCGCGAACGCTCCAGGGGCGTCCCGGGCCGCACTACCCCATCCACCAGCACGGCTCGCGCCACCGGGCCGCGGCCGTCTTCGCGAATCAGCACTCCGGAGCCATCGTGTTCGTGGCATCCCAGGACGGCCCGCTCCGCTGCCTGCACCGGCCACCCGGCAAGAAGAAGGTGCTGCTCTGGAGCCTCCTGCTGACGGAGGACTGAGGCCGGAATGAAGCGGCTGGGTTGGTGCTGCTGACCTCTCGCCCTGGACGTTGAGCTCCCCACCATGTCCAATCGTTTCTTCGAGCTGCATGGCGACCCCGAAGAGGGGTTTTGGTATCTGGATGATCCGGTCGACAAGAACGGAGTGGAGATCGAAGACGCCTGGCGGCTCAGGGCAGGCACGCCTGTCGAAATAACGGGGCCGCTTCGAATCCCCCTCATGGAGCCCGGAAAGCCTCGTGACTTCTCGATGGCAGGGCTGTGCATGGCTCCGGTCGTTCACGTCAAACTGGCCATGCTCTTCGCGGAGCTTGCGCCCAACGACGTCCAGTTCCTGTCGGTGGACATCCCGGGACAACCCGAACAATTCAGCATGCTCGTGGCGACCCGGATGTTCCGCTGCATTGATGAGCGTGCATCGGAGGAGGCCCGGCGCTGGGAGCCCAAGGACGGACGGCCGGAGAAGGTCGGTCAGTACCGCTCCGTGTACGGCATGCGCATCGACCCGTCGCAAGTAGGCAGAGCCAAGGTCTTCCGAACCTGGGGTTGGTCCATTGCCCTCATCGTCTCCGAGGATCTCAAGACCGCGCTGGAGGGCACCGGCGCCACCGGTATGCGATTCACGGAAGTGTAGAGCCGCTTGTCGAGGAAGCTAGCCAGGGCCCCTGGCACACGCTCCGGATTGTCATGGTACAATCTGACTTATGTCCCAGTCCAACTGGAAACCGCGCCTGAAACGCTCCGAGGGCCCTCTGTACGGGGCGCTCGTCGATGCGCTCGCGGCGGACATCAGCGCGGGGCGGCTTCGCGCAGGGGGCCGGCTGCCCACGCACCGGGAGCTCGCGAGCACGCTGGGGACGTCGCTGGGAACGGTGACCCGGGCCTACGCCGAGGCGGAGCGCCGGGGACTCATCTGGAGCCAGGTGGGCAACGGGACGTTCGTGAAGAACCTGCGGGACGGAGACCGCTATTCGCCCCAGCTCGACCGGACGCGCATCGACCTGGGGCCCACGGCCGTGCCCATTGTCCCCGGCGATATGGGGCACCTCGCCTTCGCCGCCGCGCTTCAGCGGCTGAGCGAACGCGCGGACCTGGGCGCGCTCAGTGGCTATCAGGCCCATGCGGGCACGGAGGCCCAGCGGGCGGCGGGGGTCCGCTGGCTGGAGCTCGCGGGTGTGCCTGCCACGCGCGAGAACGTCATCGTGAGCAGCGGGGCCCAACACGCGACCCTGATGGTGTTGTCCCTGCTCGCGAACGCGGATGGACTGCTGGTGGAGGACGTCACCTATCCCGGGGTCCTCGCCGCCGCGGAGTGGCTCCGGCTGCCTACGCATCCGGTGGCGCTCGACGCGGAGGGACTCGTGCCCGCAGCGCTCGCGGAGGCCTGCCGGAGGAGCAAGGCTCGGGTGCTCTACTGCACGCCCACGAACCACAACCCGACCACGGTCGTCATGCCCTTGAAGCGGCGGCAGGCGCTGGTGGAGGTGTGCCGGAAGTTCGACGTCACCGTCATCGAGAACGGCGCGCTGGCCCCGCTCGTGGCGAAGGCGCCCGCACCCCTGGCCGCGCTCGCGCCCGAGCGGACCTATCACCTGGGCAGCCTGTCCAAGGCGGTGCTACCCGCGCTGCGCGTCGGCTACATCCGGGCGCCGGGTTCGTCGTGGCAGACGCTGGAGCACGCGGCCGCGGCGACGGTCTGGTCAGGATCTCCCCTGCTGAATGAACTGGCCACGCAGTGGGTGACGGACGGCACGGCCGAGTCCCTGCGCGACGCGCGACGCTCCGAAGCCACGGCCCGGCAATCCCTGGCGGCGAAGGTGCTGAAGGGCCATCCCTATGTCGCGCACCCCAGCGCGTACTTCCTGTGGATGCCCATCCCCGAACAGCGCCGCGCCACGGAGCTGGTGGAAGCCGCCGCCGCGCGCGACGTGCTGCTCGGACCGGCGCACCTGTTCGCGGCCCGTCCGGGTCAGGCGCCCAATGCGCTGCGGGTGTCGCTGGCCGCGGCCGGCTCCCGCGAGGAGTTGGAGCGGGGATTGAAGACGCTGGCCGAACTGCTCGGCGCCACGTCCCCAGCACCGCGACGCCTGGCCTGACGTTTCCCTTCACCTCGTTCCGAAGAGAGTGCCCATGATGCCTCCCCTGCTCCACCGTGGTGGTCTCCTGTCGCGTGCGCGCCTCGCGCTCCTCCTCGCGGGACTCGCCGTCCCCTGGCAAGCGGTGGGAGCCGAAGCCGGGGACGACCTCCAGGCGCGGCTCGACTTCTCGGAGGCATCGCTCCGCTGGCCGGACCGCATCCGGGACACCCTGACGCCGCCCCGGTGGCTGCCCGAGGGCGACCGGTTCGTGTACTGGTCCAGGGTCGAGCCCTACCGGGACACGTGGGTCCTGGTGGATGCGCGGCGCCGCACCCAGCAGCCCCTGCTGGATTCGGAATCGCTGCGCTCCCAGCTCACGGAGCTGTTCGGCAAGCCGATGACGTTGCCCGTCGTCATGCCCTTCACGCTCACCACGGATGCGAAGGGAATCGTCTTCACCGTCCAGGGCCGGGCCTTCTCCCTGGGATTCACCGACAAGCGGCTCGTGGCACTCGAACCCACGCATCCTGTCGCGATGTCGCTCGTGCCCGGCAACAGCCTGTCGCCGGACGGAGCGACGGTCGCGGTACAGCGGGACGAGGGGTTCGCCGTGGTGGACGCGAAGGGCGCGACCCGGCTGGAGCGCACCGGCACGGAGGACTCGCCCTGGCGGCTGCCCGAAGGTGCATGGTCTCCCCAGGGCCGGTTCCTCGCGGTCTGGCGCGACGACATGCGGGGCATGCACCGGCTTCCGCTGGTCGACTACAGCACTCCCCTGGAGAAGGTGACGTGGGTCCCCTACTCCAAGACGGGCACTCCGCTGATGCGCTCGGAGCTGCACTTCGCCTCGGTGGAGTCGGGGCAGGTGACGCCCGCGCCCGGTGACGCGGTGGAGAGCTACGACTGGTTCGCGGGCTGGCGTCCGGACGGCAGCGAGGCGCTGGTGCTCCAGCTGTCGCGGGATGGCAAGCGGCTGGACCTGGTGGCGGTGGAGCCGGTGACGGGTAAGCGGCGCCGCGTGCTGAGGGAGGAGCGGAAGGAGACCTTCGTGGCGGCGCTGGAGTTCTCGGTGGGCGGATGGGCCCAGCAGGTGAAGCCGCTGCCGGACAATCAGCACTTCCTCTGGATGTCCGAGCGCGATGGCTGGCGTCACGTCTACCTGTATGACTATTCCGGCAGGCTCGTGCGCCAACTCACCCAGGGCGCGTTTCCGGTCCACACGGTGGCGGGCATCACACCGAAGTCAGACGCCTTCTTCGTCACCGCGTCCGCCGAGCCCGGAGCCCCCTATGACCGGTCGGTGTATCGGGCACGACTCGCGGGCGGGGCACTGAAGCGGCTGACGCCCGAGCCCGGGCTCCACCGGCCCGTGTTGGCCCCCTCCACGGGCTACTTCGTGGATGGGCACTCCACACGGGAGCAGCCCAGGGTCTGGGACGTGGTGTCCACGGAGGGGCGCCCCTCCTTCCGCTACGCGAAGTCAGACACGAGCGCCCTGGCGGAGCTGCACTACACGCCGCCGGAAGGCATCACGGTCAAGGCCACGGACGGCGTCACGCCCCTGTACGGCGCGCTATACAAGCCGAGGGACTTCGATCCGAAGAAGCGCTACCCGGTCATCGACGTCATCTACGCGGGGCCGTTCACGACGGTGGTGCCCTGGAGCTACGTGGGCCCGCTTGAATCGATCATCGCGCACTCGCTGGCGCAGCTCGGGTTCATCGTGATGGTGCTGGACGCGAGGGGCACGCCAGGGCGGGGCAAGGCCTTCCAGGACGTGAACTACGGCCGCGTGGGCCAGACGGAGATTCCAGACCATGTCGCGGCGCTGAAGCAGGCAGGAGCCAGCCGGCCCTACATGGACCTGGAGCGGGTGGGCATCCATGGCCATTCCTGGGGTGGATACTTCGCGCTGCGAGGCATGCTGACGGCGCCTGGGTTCTTCAAGGCAGGCTACGCGGGAGCACCGGGCGCCCTCACAGAAGAAGCCATCATCAACGAGCCGAACATGGGCCTGCTGGCGGACAATCCAGAGGGCTACGCGGCGGGCTCCAACGAAGCCCTGGCGGACAAGCTCCAGGGAGCGCTCAAGCTGATGCACGGGACGAGTGACGTGAACGCATCTCTGTCCACGACGATGCGGATGGCCCAGGCACTGGTGCGCGCGAACAAGCACTTCGACCTGTTGATCATGCCGGGCGAGGGACACGGCCCCGAAGGCAGGTACTACCGGGACGACGTGCGTCGGTTCTTCCTGCGGGAACTGGGCGAGCCCCGGTGAGGACACCAACCATCGTGTGATTCACTCCCCGACAGCAGGTCGGCCGTTCCCCAGCGACAGCCACGCCCGGTGCTTCCCCCAGGTGGAGCGTTCACCTATGACGCCTTCCCGTAGGTGAGCACCGGGGGCGGACCACGTGAAGGCAGACGAACTGTTCAGCGGGCCCGGAGAAATGGCCGCCCGGATGCTCGAGAAGGACTGGGCGGCCACGCCGCTCGGTCCCGTGGAGGGCTGGCCCGTCTCTCTGCGGACGCTCGTACGGACCCTGCTCCATTCGCTGCACCCCATGGTCCTCATGTGGGGCCCCCAGCTCGTCCAGCTCTACAACGACGCCTTCATGCCCAGCTTCGGCAGGGGGAAGCATCCTGAGGCGCTCGGGAAGTCCGCCACCGAGGTCTGGCCGGAGGCCTGGCCCATCATCGGACAACAGCTGGAAGACGCGATGCGCGAGGGGCGGCCCAGCTGGAACGAGGATCAGCTCGTCCCCATCTTCCGCAATGGCCGCATCGAGAACGTCTACTGGACCTACAGCTACTCCCCCGCCTTCGACGACGACGGGAAGGTCCACGGCACGCTGGTGGTCTGCACGGAGACCACTTCCCGGGTGCTCGGAGAACAGGCCTTGCAGCGCAGCCAGGAGCGGCTCCGCCGCGTCGTGGAGGCCTCCGGCGCGGGCACCTGGGAGCTGGACGTGCGCCGCGGCCAGATGCAGGTGGACGAGCGGATGGCCCAGCTGTTCGGCCTCCCGGAACCGGGGATGTTCAGCCTGGAGCGGGTGCTCGACCGCGTCCACCTCGATGAGCGCGCGGCGATGAGCGAAGCCATCGCCGCCACGCTCGCGGGCAGGACGCAGGGCCGCTACGTCATGGAGCACCGTGTGGTGGAAGCCCAGGGGCACCCCAGCCGCTGGATCGAGGTCCGCGGACAGGTGACCTTCGACGCCGAAGGCCGCGCCCTCCAGTTCGTCGGAACGGCGCTCGACATCAGCGACCGCAAGCAGGCCGAGGCGGACAGCCTGCACGCACGCCAGGAGCTCCAGGGGCTCCTCACGTCCCGCGGCGGCGGCACCACGTCCGGGTGAGTCTGCGCGACGAGGACCCCGGCCTCGACGCCACCTTCCACTTCGAGCTGCCGTTGGACTAGGAGAGCCCCATGCCCCGCTCGGACAGCTTCATGGAGTACACGGTCGAACTGCTGAAACCGCTCGGCCCGGTGCAGGCCCGCTCGATGTTCGGCGGCTGGGGCCTGTACTTCGGCGGCCGGATGTTCGGCCTCATCATCCAGGGCCAGCTCTACCTGAAGACGGACGACGTCACCCGCCCCGACTTCGAGGCCGAGGGCTGCCGGCCCTTCATCTACCAGAGCCGCGGCAAGGAACAGCCCATGAGCTACTGGACGCCGCCCGCGGACGCCGAGGACGACGGCCGCCGGATGCTGCCCTGGGCCCGCCGCGCCGTGGACGCCGCCAACCGCGCCGCGATGAAGAAGGCCGCGAAGAAAGCCCCGGCGGCGAAGAAGGCCCCGGCGGCCAAGAAGCCCCCTGCCTCGAAGAAGGCACCGGCGGCCAAGAAGCCCGCCGCGAAGAAGAAGCCCGCCGCGAAGAAGAAGCCCGTCAGGCTGTCTTGATGTTGGCCACGTCGCCGAGCCCCAGCTCGGTGATGGAGACCTCGCGCATGCGGAACTTCTGCACCTTGCCGGTGACGGTCATCGGGAAGCTGTCCACGAGCTTCCAGTGGCGGGGAATCTTGAACGTGGAGATGCGGCCGGTGCAGAAGGCCGTCAGCGCCTCCACCGTAAGCGAGGCGCCGGACTTCAAGCGCACCCACGCCATCACCTCCTCGCCGTACTTCACGCTGGGCACGCCGATGACCTGCGCTTCGGAAATCTCCGGGTGCGTGTGGAGGAACTCCTCCACCTCGCGCGGGTACACGTTCTCGCCGCCCCGGATGATCATGTCCTTGATGCGGCCGACAATCTTGACGTAGCCCTCCCCGTCCATGGTCGCCAGGTCACCGGTGTGCATCCACCCCGCCCGGTCGATGGCCGCCGCCGTGGCCGCCGCGTTCTCCCAGTACCCGAGCATCACGCTGTAGCCGCGCGTGCACAGCTCCCCCGGCTGCCCCTGCGGCACCACCGCGCCCGAGTCTGGATCCACCACCTTCACCTCCAGGTGCGGATGCACGCGGCCCACCGTGGCCACGCGCTTCTCCAGCGTGTCATCCAGCGGATTCTGCGTGGACACCGGGGACGTCTCCGTCATGCCGTAGCAGATGGTGACCTCCTCCATGTGCATCCGCGACTGCACCTGCTTCATCACCTCCACCGGACACGGCGAGCCCGCCATGATTCCGGTGCGCAGCGTGCGCAGGTCGAACTCGCCGAAGCGCGGATGGTCCAACTCCGCGATGAACATCGTGGGCACGCCGTAGAGCGACGTGCAGCGCTCGGCCTGCACCGTCTGGAGCACCGCCAGCGGGTCGAATGCCTCGCCCGGAATCACCATGGCCGAGCCATGCGACGTGCAGGCCAGGTTACCCATCACCATGCCGAAGCAATGGTAGAAGGGCACCGGGATGCACACGCGGTCCTCCGGCCCGTAGCGCAGCACCTCGCCCACGAAGAAGCCGTTGTTGAGCACGTTGTGGTGAGACAGCGTCGCGCCCTTCGGGAAGCCCGTGGTGCCGGACGTGTACTGGATGTTGATGGGGTCATCGAACTGGAGCGACAACTCCCGCGCCTCCAGCACGTCGTCCCCCATGTTCGCGCCGCCCTTCACCAGCCGGTCCCAGTCCGAGTCCAGCACCAGCGCCTCGCGCAGGCCCGCGCACCGGGGCCGCACCTCCGCCAGCATCTGGGTGTAGTCCGTCTGCCGGAAGCCCTTCGCCAGCAGCAGCACGCTCACGCCCGCCTGGTTGAGCGCGTACTCCAGCTCCGACGTGCGGTAGGCGGGGTTCAGGTTGACCAGGATGGCGCCCGTGCGCGCGAGCGCGTACTGCGACACGGTCCACTCGAAGCGGTTGGGGGACCAGAGCCCCACCCGGTCGCCCTTCTGGATGCCCAGCGCCAGCAGGCCCTTGGCCACCGCCGTCGTCGCGTCCCAGAACTGCCGCCAGGTGACGCGGTAGTTCTGCGAGGCCACCACCAGCGCCTCACGGTCACCGTAACGTTCGACGGTGCGGCGCAGGTTCTGACCGATGGTCTCCCCCAGCAGCGGAGTGGTGCTGGTGCCATGGGCATAGGACAGGGCGGTCGTCATGACCTCATCGTCCTCAGGGTGCCGCGGCCCCGCAAGCGTCAGCGCCCCCTCCCTGTCCCCTGGCTGGCGGGACAGCCGCGACGTTTTCCCGCCAACGGCATCCACGTCCAGAACCCAGCCGTTACGCCCCGGGACGCCGGGAAAAGACCCATCCCGCCGCCATCAGCCTTCCGGGCGGCGGAAACAAGGAAAACGCCGTCACGGCACGCTATCCTGACGCAACGCCCCATGGACGATCCGAACGCCCGACTGGTTGCCACCCTGCTGGAGGCGCGGCAGCGCCACTGCTTCCCCCCGGACGTGCGCAAGGCCGCGCCGGAGTTCGTCGCGCAGGTGCTGGGGTTGCTCTTCCCCCACTTCGCGGAGCGGCTGGAGTGCAACGCCGCCGCCGTGCGCCGGGACGTCACCGCCGTGGAGGCGAGCCTCCAGCGCATCCAGTCGCTGCTCGCGCCGCACTACCCCGTCTCGGACGCGGGCATGTCCTCGCGCTTCATGGCGAAGCTGCCGGACCTCTACGAGTGGCTCCAGCAGGACGCGCGCGCCATCTTCGAGGCGGACCCTGCCGCGCGCAGCGTGGACGAAGTCGTCCTCACCTACCCGGGCTTCTACGCCATCGCCATCTACCGCGTGGCGAACGCGCTGCACCGGCTGAACTTCCCCCTGCTGCCGCGCCTGCTCACCGAGTACGCCCACCAGCGCACCGGCGTGGACATCCATCCGGGCGCCACCATCGGCCGCAAGTTCGTCATCGACCACGGCACGGGCCTGGTCATCGGCGAGACGACGGTGATTGGCGACAACGTGAAGCTCTACCAGGGCGTCACGCTGGGCGCGTTGATGGTGGAGAAGGCGCTGGCGGACCGGAAGCGCCACCCCACCATCGAGGACGACGTCGTGGTGTACGCCAACGCCACCATCCTCGGAGGCGGCACGGTGGTGGGCAAGGGCAGCATCATCGCCGGCAACGCGTGGCTCACGCAGAGCGTGCCCGCCCAATCCGTCGTCACCCGCCGCAGCGAGGTGCGCGCGCGCCACGGCGAAGAGGGCCTGGACGTCCTCGACTACCAGATTTGAGTCTTCCTCCCACGCAGTGCCCGTTCCCCATTCACAGGAGACGCCATGAAGGTCGACAACATCCTGCAGACCATTGGCAACACGCCGCACGTGCGCATCAACCGGCTGTACCCGTCGCGCGTGACGGTGCACCTGAAGCTGGAGCGCGCCAACCCGGGCGGCAGCATCAAGGACCGCATCGGCCTGGCGATGATTGAAGACGCGGAGAAGAAGGGCATCCTCAAGGAGGGCAGCGTCATCATCGAGCCGACGAGCGGCAACACCGGCATCGGCCTGGCCATGGTCGCCGCGGTGAAGGGCTACAAGCTCATCCTGGTGATGCCGGAGTCCATGAGCATCGAGCGCCGCCGCGTGCTGGCCGCCTACGGTGCCCAGTTCGACCTGACGGAGCGCGCCAAGGGCATGAAGGGCGCCATCGCCCGCGCCCAGGAGCTCGTCGCGCAGACGCCCAACGCGTGGATGCCGCAGCAGTTCGAGAACGAGTCCAACATCGAGGTCCACAAGCGCACCACCGCGCAGGAAATCCTGAACGACTTCCCGGACGGGCTGGACTACCTCATCACCGGCGTGGGCACCGGCGGCCACATCACCGCGTGCGCCGAGGTGCTCAAGGCGAAGTGGCCCAAGCTGAAGGTGTTCGCGGTGGAGCCGGTGAAGTCCCCCGTCATCAGCGGCGGCCAGCCGGGTCCGCACCCCATCCAGGGTATCGGCGCGGGCTTCATCCCGAAGAACCTGCACACGGACATCCTCGACGGAACCATCCAGGTGGATGAGAAGGACGCCTACGAGTTCACCCGCCGCGCCGCGCGCGAGGAGGGCATCTTCGTGGGCGTGTCCTCCGGCGCCGCGCTGTCCGCGGTGAACCAGAAGCTGGCGGAGATGCCGGACGGCAGCCGCGTGCTCGCCTTCTGCTACGACACCGGCGAGCGCTACCTCTCCGTGGAGAACCTCTTCCCCGCGCAGTAGCCGTCGTCGTGCACCCCGGTCCGGGTGGAACTCACCCGGGCCGGTACGCGCGCACCAGTTCCACCAGCCGGTCCATCTCCTCGGGCGTGTTGTAGAAGTGCGGCGACAGGCGGATGCGCCCGCGCCGGACGGAGTGGGACACCGTCTTCTCCGCCAGGTACGCGCTGAGCGCCCGGACGTTCGCGCCCGGCGGCAGGAAGGTGAGGATGCCCGCGCGGTCCTTCGGCTCGGGGCCCACGTCGCAGCCCAGGTTGTGCAGGCCCGTGTCCAGCCGGGCCAGCAGCTCGCCAATCCGCGCGCCGATGGCGTCCGTGCCCACCTCCAGCAGCAACTCCAATGCGGCGCCCATCGCGTAGATGCCGGGGTACGCGGCGCTGCCCTCCTCGAACTTCGCCGCGTCCGCGCGCAGCTCGAAGTGCGAGCGGTTGAAGTTCCACGCGTCGGTGGTGCTGCGCCAGCCCACCAGCGCGGGCCGCACGCGAGGCAGCACGTCCTTCGCCACGTACAGGAAACCGATGCCGGAGATGCCCAGCATCCACTTGTGGCTGTCCGCGCTGAGGAAGTGCACGCGGCTCTTCTTCACATCCACGGGGATGCAGCCCACGCTCTGGATGCCGTCCACGCACAAGAGCACGCCGTTGCGCTCACACACTTCGCCCAGCGCATCCAGGTCCGTGCGGTGGCCGGTGGCGAACTGCACCGACGACACCGCCACCAGCCGCGTGCGCGGAGTGAGCACGGACGCCACGGCCTCCGGCGTCACGCCGCCATTCGGGGTGGGAATCTCACGGACCTCCACGCCCCGGGTCTTGAGGTGCAGCCACGGGTAGACGTTGGACGGGTACTCGAGGCTCGTCGCGACGGCGACCTCGTCCCCGGGCTTCCAGTCCAGGCCTTCCGCCACCAGCCCCAGTCCATGGCTGGTGTTGCGCACGAAGGCCACCTCTTCCGGGGAGGCACCGATGATGCGCGCCGCGAGCCCGCGCACCTTCTCGCTCTGGGCCTCCCAGCCGCGCTCGTTCAGGACGCCGTGATTCACCACGTCGTCCATCCAGGCCTTCACCGCGGCGGCGGCACGCGTGCTGGTGGGCGCGACCCCGGCGTGGTTGAGGTAGAGCTGTTCCTTCAGGACGGGGAACTCGGCGCGGTAGGACTCGAACGAGACACTCATGGGTGGCGAGTGTAGCCACCCAGCCACCGCTCACGTCACGCTCCGTCAGCCCCGTCGACTACAGGACGACCAGCAGACCCAGCGACGCCGTGGGGTACACCGTGCGCAGGCCCAGGTTGCTGGAGCCCACCTGGAGCTCGCGCACGTCCGTGAAGGTGAAGCCCGGGCCCGCCCGCGCCGACAGGCCCACGCGCCCGGAGCCCGGCCGCCACATCACGCCCAGCGTCGGCTCCAGGAAGGCCGTCGTCGTGTAGTCCTTGCGGTCCGGCATCGTCGCGCCGTCCGGGCGCGCGACGAACTCCTCCAGGCCCAGCGTCATCCCCACGAACGGACGCACCGTGCCGTCCGCCAGGAAGGCCAGCGTGTAGCGGCTGTCCATGCCCACGCCGAAGTTGAGCTTCACGTCGGCGCCACCCACGTTGGAGAAGCGCGCCTTCGCGCCCAGCGACCGGTTCCACCCGCCCGCGCGACCCAGGAGGCCGAACGCGAACCGCGAGTCCCTCGACGGCGCGACCTCCGCCCGGATGCCGTACAGCGAGCCGTCCAGCGCGGGCGGCTGCAGCTCCAGCAGGAACGCCCCGCGCCGCTGCTGCTCCTGCCCCGTGGACGAGGACGCCATGTCCTGGGCCATCGCCGGCACCGACACCAACGCCGCACCCACCGCCACAGCCTTCACCCACTGCATCGACCGCTTGGACTCGACTCGCATGGCCCGTCTCCTTCGGTTTAGCCGGACGACTAACTTAGTCACACGACTAACTAAGACCGACAACGCGGGATGTCAAGCCGACGAGCGGTCGCCGCCCTTGCGGGGGTGGGAGGCGGTGCCCTATGGGTCTGGGATGCCATCCCCCCGCCGTGGCAAGACGCCACCTCCCCCCGCTGCTCCGGAGCCTGACGCCCGGGCGCGCCTCATCGCCGCCGGCCAGCGCGTGTTGGGGGAGCGCGGCTACGACGCCGCCACGGTGAAGGAGGTGGCGCGCGAGGCCGGGGTGAACCAGGGCCTGGTGCACTACTACTTCGGCAGCAAGGACGCGCTGCTGCTGGCTGTCACCCAGGAGGCGAGCCGGCAGTACCTGTCGGAGCTGGAGCGGCTGCGCGCGCAGACCCCGGCGGAGGAGCTGGCGCAGACGGCCTTCGCCTGGGGCGAGAAGCTGGCCACGGACGCGCCGGGAACGTGCCGGTTGCGTTACGAGCTGTTCGCGCTGGGGCTGCGCAACCGGGAGCTGACGCCCGCCGTCGCGCAGCTGTTGGGCCAGGGCGACGAGGAGATCGCCCGCACCGTGGCGCACGTGCGCACGGGCCACGACTCGGCCCCCACCGCCGAGGACCTGCACTACGCGGTCATCATCAAGGCGTGCGTGGACGGGCTCGCGCTGCACCACCAGTTGGACAAGAGCTTCGACCCGCTGCCCGTGTACGCGCTGCTGCGGCGGATCATGCTCGCGAGCATCGAGCAGCCCGCCCCGCCTCGCGCACCCGCGCGCAAGCCGAAGGCCCAGGGCCGTCGCGGAGCGCGCTCGCCACGAGGAACGCGCTCGTCACGCGCGCGCAAGGCGCCAGCCCCTCGCCGCCGCTGAAGGCAGCGGCCAGGCCAGCGCCAGCCCCAGAACAGACATTCAACATTCAGTGGCATCGCCAACCCGGCGGGGCGCAGGATGCCCCGCATGGACTTCCAGCCTTCCGCCAGGACGACCGAATACCTGGAGCGCGTGAAGCGCTTCATGGCTGACCACATCGAGCCGGTGGAGGCCGAGTACCTCCAGGCCCTGCACGCGATGGAGGCCGGCGGTGATTGGCGCCAGTGGAAGGTGCCGCCGGTGATGGTGGAGCTCAAGGCCCGCGCGAAGGCCGCGGGGCTGTGGAACCTCTTCCTCCCGGACGCGAAGCTGGGCGCGGGCCTGAGCACGCTGGAGTACGCGCCGCTCGCGGAAGCCATGGGCCGCAGCTTCATGGCGCCGGAGGTCTTCAACTGCAGCGCCCCCGACACCGGCAACATGGAGGTGCTCTGGCGCTACGGCTCGCCGGAGCAGCAGGAGCAGTGGTTGAAGCCGCTGCTCGCGGGCGACATCCGCTCCGTGTTCTGCATGACGGAGCCGGACGCCGCGTCGTCGGACGCCACCAACATGCAGGCCACCGCCGAAGTGGACGGCGACCACGTCGTGCTCAACGGCAAGAAGTGGTGGTCCAGCGGCCTGGGACACCCCAACGCGAAGGTGGCCATCTTCATGGGCCGCACGTCGCAGGCGGGCGCGGATCGCCACCACCAGCACTCCATGGTCCTGGTGCCCATGGACGCGCCGGGCGTCGAAATCATCCGCATGCTGCCCGTGTACGGCGACCATGACGCCCCGCACGGCCACGGCGAGGTGCACTTCCACGACGTGCGGCTGCCGGTGTCCGCGCTCCTCTCCGGGCCGGGCATGGGCTTTGAAATCGCGCAGGGCCGCCTGGGCCCGGGCCGCATCCACCACTGCATGCGCTGTATCGGCGCGGCGGAGCGGGCGCTGGAGTTGATGATCGACCGGGGCATGGGCCGCACCGCGTTCGGCAAGCCGCTCATCAACCTGGGCGGAAACCGCGAGCGCGTGGCGGAGGCGCGCATCGCCATCGACCAGGCGCGCCTGCTCACGCTGTACGCGGCGTGGAAGCTGGATGACGTGGGCGCGATGGGCGCGATGACGGAGATTTCGGCCATCAAGGTCGTGGCGCCCAACGTGCTCCAGAAGGTGGTGGACGACGCCATCCAGTTGCACGGCGGCGCGGGTGTGTCTCGCGACACGCCGCTCGCGGGCTTCTTCGCCCAGGCGCGCAGCCTGCGCATCGCGGACGGCCCGGACGAAGTGCACAAGGGCGTCATCACCCGCATCGAGCTCGCGAAGCGCGGCTTCAGCAAGGGAGGTTGAACATGACGGCTCCGGTCTCCATCCCGCTGGACGAGGGCAAGGCCGTGCGCTCCGGCGAGGCGCTGGACGTGCCCGCGGTGGACGCGTGGCTGAAGGCCCAGGTGCCCTCGCTCCAGGGCACGCCGGAGGTGACGCAGTACACGGGCGGCGCCTCCAACTGGACCTACCGGCTCAAGTACGAGAACCGCGACCTCATCCTGCGCAGGCCGCCCTCGGGCACCAAGGCGAAGTCCGCGCACGACATGTCGCGCGAGTACACGGTGCAGCAGGCGCTCAAGCCCGTGTACCCGGTGGTGCCCACCATGGTGGGGCTGTGCCAGGACCCGGCCGTGCTGGGCGCGGAGTTCTACGTGATGGACCGCATCCCCGGTCTCATCCCGCGCAAGCACCTGCCCAAGGGGCTGGACCTGGACAAGGCCCGCACGCGCCAGCTGTGCCTCAACGTGGTGGATCAGCTCATCGCGCTGCACGGCGTGGACGCGCAGGCGGTGGGCCTCCAGTCGCTGGGCAAGGGGCCGGGCTATCCGCAGCGGCAGATTTCCGGCTGGTCCGACCGCTACGAGAAGGCGCGCACCTGGAACGTGCCCCGCATGAAGCACACGCGCGAGTGGCTGGCCGCGCACGTGCCGCCGGACATCAAGACGTGCGTCATCCACAACGACTGGCGCTTCGACAACGTGGTGCTCAAGCCGGAGGACCCCACGCAGGTCATCGGGGTGCTGGACTGGGAGATGGCCACGCTGGGCGACCCGCTGATGGACCTGGGGAACACGCTGGCCTACTGGGTCCAGGCGGATGACGACGCCTTCCTGCGCATGACGCGAAGGCAGCCCACGGACCTGCCCGGCATGCTCACGCGCGAGGAGGTGGTGGCGTACTACCTGGAGCGCACAGGCCTCAAGCCCGCCAACTGGACCTTCTACGAGGTCTACGGCGTGTTCCGGCTCGCGGTCATCGCGCAGCAGATCTACTACCGCTACCACCACAAGCAGACGCGCAACCCGGCGTTCAAGAACTACTGGCTCATCGTCAACTACCTGGCCTACCGCTGCCGGCAGTTCATCAAGAAGGCGGGGGGCTGAGATGGGCGCGCTCTACCTCATCCGCCACGGTCAGGCGTCCTTCGGCGCGAAGGACTACGACAAGCTGTCGGACGTGGGCGTGCAGCAGGCGCGCGTCCTGGGCGAAGCGCTGCGCACGCGGCTGCCCAAGGTGGACGCCGTGGTGACGGGCACCATGCTGCGCCACCGCGAGACGGCGGACGCGTGTCTCCAGGCGCTGGGCCAGCCGGTGGAGCCCGTGCGGACGCCAGGGTTCAACGAGTTCGACCACGAGGAGGTCGTGCACCGGCACACGCCGCGCTACGCGGACTTCGCCGTGCTGCGCGAGGAGCTGGCCGCGATGAAGGACCCGCGCCGCGCGTACCAGGACCTGTTCACCCAGGCCGTGGGGCGCTGGGTCGCGGGCGGACACGACAGCGAGTACCGGGAGTCGTGGAGCGCGTTCAAGGCGCGATGCCTGGAGGCGCTGGCGGCGCTGTTGGCCTCGCTGGGGCCCTCCAGGACGGCGCTGGTGTTCACTTCCGGCGGACCCATCACGGCCATCAGCCAGGACCTGCTGGGCATCCCGGACGAGCACGCGTTCCGGACGAACTGGACGCTGGCGAACTGTGGAATCACGAAGGTCATCTACAGTGAGCGGGGCCGGTATCTGTCCACCCTCAACGAGCACGGACACTTCGAGGGCGAACACCGCGCGCTCATCACCTACCGCTGAGGTGGGGGGCTCGCGTAGCGTGAGCCCATGACGCGGTGCCTGCTCAACATCGACCTGGGGGAGCTGCCCGGGGAGGACGAACAGCTCTACGCGCTCGCGCACCTGGCGAACATCGCCTGCGGAGGCCACGCGGGGGATGCGGCGTCCATGCGTCGGGCGCTGGAGCTGTGCGAGCGCCACGGCACGCTGGCGGGCGCGCATCCGTCCTACGCGGACCGCGAGAACTTCGGGCGCAAGGCGCTGGACGTGGCACCGGAGGTGCTGCGCGCGCAGGTGGCGGTGCAGTGCGGACAGCTGGCCACGCTGGCTCGCGAGCGCGGCGTGCTGGTGCGGCATGCGAAGCCGCATGGAGCGCTGTACCACGCGGCCAACAAGTCCCCGGAGCTGGCGCGCGCGGTGGTGGACGGCGTGGTGGAGGCGCTGGGGACGGACGTCACGTTCGTGGGGCCCGGCACTGGAGCGTTGAGGGACGCGGCGCGGGCGGCGGGGCTCGGGTATGCGAGAGAGGGCTTCGCGGATCGGGGCACGTTGCCGGACGGTTCATTGATTCCGCGAGGCCAGCCCGGCGCGGTGCTGACGGACGTGGGGCAGGCGCGCGAGAACACGGTGCGGCTGGCCACGGGTGGCACGGTGGACACGCTGTGCGTGCACGGCGACACGCCGGGCGCGGTGGTGCTGGCCCGCGAGGTGCGCGCGATGCTGGACGCGCTGGAGCAGCCGCCGGAGCCATTGGGAGACAGCGCGCTGCGGCTGGTGCTGCCGGAGTCGGTGGACCGGGGCCTGGCGCGCGCAGCCCTGTCCGCGCTGCCGGGCGTGCGGGACGCGGTCATCACCGAGTCCCACGCCTGCGTGTACTTCGACCCGGAGACACCGCCTGAGTCCCCGGCGCTCGTGCTGATGCGGCTGCGCGTGGCACCGGTCACGCACGTGGAGCATCCGCTCATCCGCATTCCCGTGCGCTACGACGGCGAGGACCTGGCGAAGGTGGCCGCGCACGCGGGCCTGTCCGTGGAGGAAGTGGTGCGGCGGCACACGGCACGCGAGTACAGGGTGCGCTGCGTGGGCTTCCTCCCGGGCTTCGCGTACCTGGGGGACGTGGATCCGAGCATCGCGTGTCCCCGCCTGCCGGTGCCGCGCACGCGGGTGCCAGCGCTCGCGGTGGGCATCGCCGGGAAGCGCACGGGCGTGTATCCGTTCGCGTCGCCTGGAGGCTGGAACCTCGTGGGCACCGCGCTGGACTTCACCGCGTTCGACCCCAAGCGAGGCACGGAACTCCAGTTGGGGGCCCGCGTGCGCTTCGAGCAGGTGGATACATGACGACGTTCCGCCCGACACGGCCCCAAACCTGTCCGACTGTCGGACAGGTTTCCGCTGTCCGGTCGGAGGAGGTCCCCTCATCCGAGGCGGAGCCGCGGGCTTCAAAACTTGTCCGACTGTCGGACAGGTTCGTGCGGTCTGCCGCCACCGGGGAGCCGCCACGGGCTCTCGCCTTCTCATCCACGGGAACAGCATCCGTGTCCCAGGGCCTGGGCATGACCGCGCGGAGTGAAGAGGCATGAGCGCCTGTATCGAAATCGTCGGCCTGGGCGCCCCCGCCACCGTGCAGGACGGTGGACGGCCCGGCGTCATGCATCACGGCGTGCCGCCCGGCGGCGCATGGGTGCCGGAGCTGCTCGTCGCGGCGAACCGCGCGGTGGGCAATGCACCTGGAGCCGCAGCTCTGGAAGCCTTCGGCAGGCTGGAGCTGCGCGCCCGGGGCCGCGACGTGCGCGTGTCCGTGGATGGCGAAGCCCCCAGCGTCCTCGCGGACGGAGCCACGCTCACCGTGCCCGCGCCCACCCAGCACGCCGTGCGCTACGTGGCCGTGGACGGCGCGCTCGCCGTGCCCGAAGTCCTTGGCGGCCAGGGCACGCTGTGGGTGGCCCGCCTGGGCGGATGGGAAGGCCGTCCCCTGCGCACCGGCGACCGGCTCCCGCTGGGACCTCCCGCCACGCCGGTTCCCGCTCCGTCCGAAGCCGACCTGTCACGTCTCACGGAGGCCCTGGACCCCGCCGCCCCGTTGCGCGTACTCCTGGGCCCGGATGCGTCCCGCTTCAGCGACGCAGCCGTCGCGCTGCTCCTGGGCAGCACCTTCACCGTGTCGCCCTCCAGCGACCGCGTGGGCCAGCGAATGGACGGACCTCCCGTGCCCCACGGAGACGAGGGCGGGGGCACTTGCCGCCCCATGGTGCGCGGCGCCATCCAGGTCACCCTCTCCGGCACGCCCATCGTGATGGGCCCGGACCACCCCACCACCGGGGGCTACCCCCTCATCGCCGCCGTCATCCGCTCGGACTGGGGCCGCCTGGGGGCCCGTCGTCCGGGCGCCTCCGTTCGCTTCCAGGCCGTGACCCTGGAGGTCGCTCGCGACGCCTGGAGGACCCACCCTGCCCGGCCCGCCGGGGCAACTTCCGACCCGGCCCGGCCGATACTGGGGGCATGACTCCTCCGAAGATTGGCCCGCGCACCACCACCACGCCCCGCACGCAGGAGCCGGCCCTCCCGC
>NZ_RAWQ01000085.1:0-38068 GCF_003668965.1 Corallococcus sp. AB030 | reverse complement strand
CCCCAACATCGTCGCGATTCCCCGGCCCGCGCCCCGCGTCGCTCCAGCGACCAGGGCCACCTGTCCTTCGAGTGGCTTCATGTCAGTGCTCCCCTTTCAAGCGCCACCATGCATCCCCAATCCTGACAACCCCTGTCATGATTCCCGGCCCAGGCTGCACCTCTCCCAACGCCCAGAGGGCCCATGCGCGCGGATCGCCTCGTCCACTTGTTGATGCGCCTCCAGTCCCGGCCCCGCAGCACCGTGGGCGAGCTGGCACGCGAGCTCCAGGTCTCCAGCCGCACCGTGCACCGGGACCTGGACGCCCTCTCCACCGCGGGCGTCCCCGTCTACGCCACCCGCGGCGCCACGGGCGGCGTGGCGCTGATGGAGGGCTGGCGCACCCAGCTCACCGGCCTCACCCGCCCGGAGCTCCAGGCCCTGGCCACGGTGGGCGCTCCTGGAGCCCTGGACGACCTGGGCCTGTCCGGGCCGCTGCGCACGGGACTGGTGAAGCTGGCCGCGGCCCTCCCCACCCTCCAGCAGCCCGCGCTGGAGCACGCGCGCCAGCGGCTGCACGTGGACGCCTCCGGCTGGTTCACCGGCCGCGAGCCCCTGCCGCACCTGGGCAAGCTGCGCGACGCCGCCTGGCAGGACCGCCGCGTGTCGCTGAGCTACCAGGACTTCGAAGGCGCCCACTCCCGCCGGACGGTGGACCCGTACGGGCTCGTGATCAAAGCGGACCGCTGGTACCTCGTCGCGGGCACGGACAAGGGCCCGCGCGTCTTCCGGGGCGGACGCATTGGCGACGTGCGGCTGCGCCCGCAGGGCTTCACCCGCCCGCAGGGCTTCGACCTGCCTGTGTTCTGGAAGGACTGGTGCGCGAAGTTCGCCACCGAGCGCCCCCGCTACGACGTCACGCTCTCCTGCACGCAGGAGGGGGAAGCAGCGCTGCGGAGGATGCGTCCCCCGGCCGACGGTGAGCGCATCGACAAGGCGCCCGCGGCACGCGGTGGGAAGCGGAAGGTGACGCTGGATTTCGAGCGGGAGTCCATCGCGGTCTCCCAGCTGTGCGAAATCGGGGCGGGCGTGGAGGTGCTCGCCCCGGAACCGCTGCGCCAACGGCTGGCCGCGCTGGCGGCCTCACTGCTGGCGCTCTACGGCGGGCCCGGCCGGAAGGGGCCGGGCCGCCGTCCCCGCTAGAAGTGCAGCGGGTGACCCAGCGTGGCCTCGGCGCCCTCGTGCATGATCTCGGAGAGCGTCGGGTGCGCGTGGATGGTGTGGGCCAGCTCCTCGGTGGTGATCTCCAGCTTCATCGCGACGCAGGCCTCGGCGAGCAGCTCCGTGGCGTGCGGCCCGATGATGTGGATGCCCAGCACCTCGTCGTACTTCTTGTCGGAGACGATCTTGATGAGGCCGACCGACTCGTTGGAGATGGCCGACTTGGTCACGGCGGCGAAGGGGGCGTTGCCCACCTTCACGTCGTAGCCGCGCTCCTTGGCCTTCTTCTCCGTGAGGCCCACGGACGCGACCTCCGGGTAGCAGTACGTGGCGGACGGCGTGAGGTCGTAGTTGATGGGCGCGGGGTTCTTCCCGGCGATGTGCTCCACCACCATCACGCACTCGGCGCTGGCCATGTGCGCCAGCATCGGCGTGGGGATGACGTCGCCAATGGCGTAGACGTTGGGCTCGCTGGTGCGGCACAGCGTGTCGACCTTGATGAAGCCGCGGTCCACCTGGACGGCCGTCTTGTTGAGGCCCACGTCCTCCGTGACGGGCGAGCGGCCCACCGCGGACAGGAGGATTTCGGCCTCCAGCGTCTTCGTCTCGCTGCCCACGGACATGGTGACGCGCACGCCGTCGGCGGTGTGCTCCACCTTCTCCACCTTCGCGCCCGTGTGAACGTCGATCTTGCGCTTCTTGAAGACCTTCTCCAGTTCCTTGGAGATGTCCGCGTCCTCGATGGGGAGCAGCGCGGGCATGTACTCCACGATGGCCGTCTGGCTGCCCACGTGGTTGAACACGGAGGCGAACTCGCAGCCCACCGCGCCGGCGCCCAGGACGATGATGCTCTTGGGGATGCGGTCGATGGTCAGGATGGAGTCACTGTTCATCACCCGCTTGTGGTCCACCGCCACGTTGGGCAGGGACTTGGGCACGGAGCCCGTGGCGATGATGATGTTCTTGGTCTCCAGGGTCTGCTTGGAGCCGTCCTCCGCCGTGACCTCCACCTTGCCCTTGCCGGCAATGCGGCCGTGGCCCTTCACCACGGTGATCTTGTTCTTCTTCATCAGGAAGTCGATGCCGTTGGCACCCTTCGTGACGACCTTGTCCTTGTGCTTCTGGGCGTTGGCCCAGTTGACGGTCGGGTTCGCCACATCGATGCCGAAGTCGGACGACTCCTTGATGTGGTGGAAGAGCGACGCCGTCCACAGCAGCGACTTGGTGGGGATGCAGCCGCGGTGCAGACACGTGCCACCCAGGCGCTTGTCCTTTTCGATGATGGCCGTCTTCAGCCCGAGCTGGGCCGCGCGGATGGCGCCCACATAGCCGCCAGGACCCGAGCCGATGATCACCACGTCGAAAGTCTCAGCCACACACGCCTCCGGTCATTTTTGCGGATGGAACTCGCGGGCGCTGATAACCCCCGGTCCCGGTCGGAATCAAGGAGTTTGCTCGTGCGTCGCTTCCCGCTCCACACGCTTCTCTTGATGCTAGTAGCGCTGCTGGCGTTCGCGCGCCTCTATTACGTGTCGCATCAAGCCCCGCCCGCTCCGGCCCCCGGGAAGGCGCCGGGCACGAAGCAGCCGGTGAAGATCACCCCGCCCGACCTGGGCCCCGCCGCGTGCCGGGGCCTGGACGCCGTCCTGGGGGACCTCCTCCAGCAGAGCGACGGGGGCACCGGAGGGGACGCGGGCACGGCCTGGAGCGACGCGCACCGGCAGCTGGGCGACTGCCCCACCCCTCCCGCCGCCGCCTGCGCCCGGGGCCCTGCCCTGGCCTCCCGAGCGCCGCTGACGACGAAGGACGGCCTGCCCCGTGAGCTGCTCGCCACCCTCTGCGAGCGATGTGCGCCCGCTGACAATCCCTGCGGCCAGGCGGTGACGCAGGCGTTGCGGGAGGCCGCGCGCCGGGGGAACCCGCCCCTCCAGGAGGCAAGCTGGAGCCTGGAGCACGCGGGGCCCGCCCTGGGCGCGGCCTGCCAGGAGCTCGCGCGCCAGGCCGTGGGCCCCGCGGCCATGACGGGGGCGGAGGTGGAACCGCAGCTGCTGGCGCTCACGGAGGCCCTGGCGCCCACGTGTGTGAAGACGGGGCAGTTGCCCCCGGCGCTCCTGAACGCTGCGGCGGTGCAGCAGGCCCGGCGGGCGCCCATGCTGGCGACGCTGAACACGGCGGGCACGGTGGAGACGAAGCCCATCGAGCCGGATCAGCCGACGGGGCCTGGGGATGCGTTCCGCGCGTTCGACCGGGACGAGCTGTCCGGAGTGAAGCTGCCCATGAAGCTGCCCATGGCGGACGCGGGCACGGGGGCTGACGGCGCGCTGCGGCTGGGGTACGCCCCGTCGCTGAAGTACGTGGCGTCCTTCCAGGTGCGGGCCACGGGGCCGGGCTCCCTGCGGGCACACGTCCGCGCGCCGGACGGCGTGGGGCACGCGGAGCCGGGGGGGAAGGGCTTCTTCGTGGATCCCACCGTCTGCCGCTTCCACGGCACGGGCAGGTGGGAGATCTGCAAGCCCGGGGTCCCCCTGCTCGACGTGGACGCGGTGAGCGTCCTTCCGGAGCGGCCGGGGGTGGAGCTGAAGGAGCTGGAGATCATCGGCGCCCGGTAGGCACGGGCGCCATCACGCACGCGGCGTCGGAGGGGCTCCGACGTCGCCCGCGTGGTGCGTCAGGCGATGAGGCCGCGGTCGCGCGCCTGACGGAAGATGGAGGACGCGTCCTTCTTCAGCGCGGTGGACACGTCCTTGACGATGGCGTCCGCCGACTTGGCGACCGACAGGTAGTTGTCGAACGTGCGCGTGAGGATGAGCACGCCCGAGATGATGACTCGCTGCAGGTTGTGCTGCAGGTCCGTGCCCTCGTAGACGAGCCAGGACTGCTCACAGTAGCGGCGGCCCTCGGCGACCATCTGGTTCAGGTGCGCGCGCTCGGTCGCGTCGGGAACCTTCGCCTTGGGGCTGATGGACGCGATGTAGAGCACGTTCTGCCCCAGTCGCTGCGTCGCGTCCTCCATCTGCGCCATGATGGCCTGGACGTCGTCCTTCGTCGGCGGGTTGTGCCAGCGCGAGAAGAGGACGCGGTCGATGAGTTCGGATTGGTACGTGGCAGACACGAAGCCTCCGGGATGCGAACGCTGATGACGACGGGGCCGCTTCGTCGGGCACGGCCCGTGTCGCAGGCCGGAATCTGTACCAGGATCACAGAGGCGGTTGAAGAGTAGCGGACACACGCATGCACCTTTGGGGCGCCTGTGTGCCAGTCACGCTGTGAGGATGCAGTGCAGCTGGACAACTCCGCCTGGGTCGCAACCGACACGCCGGGGTATCCAGGGAGTTCAGGGCCGTTTCGGACGCGCGCGGGCGGCGAGGACGGCCTTCACGTCGTCCAGCGTGACGCCCAGGGCACGCACCGCGACGAGCGCGTGGAAGAGCACGTCGGCGGCCTCTTCCGCGGCCCGGTGCGTGTCCGCGTCCGCGCAGGCGGTGACGAGCTCCGCGGCCTCTTCCCCCACTTTCTTCAGGCGCAGGTTCCGGTCCTCCAGCAGGCGCCGCGTGTAGCTGGGCTTCGCGCCTTCGGGCTGGGGACCGGCCGCGCGAGCGGAGAGCGTCGCGTCCAGGTGCGCGAGCGCGTCCCAGCGGCCCTCGCCGAAGCAGGTCTCCTCGCCGGTGTGGCAGGCGGGGCCGGCCTTGCGCACGCGAGCGAGCACCGCGTCTCCGTCGCAGTCCGCGGTGAGGGAGACGACCTTCTGGGTGTTCCCGCTGGTGGCGCCCTTGTGCCAGAGGCCGCGCGTGCGGGAGCGGTAGTGCATCTCGCCCGTTGCGAGCGTGCGCTCCAGCGCCTCGCGGTCGGCGTGCGCCACCATCAGCACGTCGCCGGTGCTCGCGTCCTGCGTCACCACCGTCACCAGCCCCTGGCCCTTGTCGAAGTTCAACCGGGAGAGCTCCAACGTCATGGCTGGACTCCCGAGCGCAGCACCTCGCGCACGCGCTTCGACAGCGCCGCGTTGGTGGCGATGCCGTCACCGCCGAACGCCGTGCGCGTGCCCTTCCAGTCGGTGAAGACGCCGCCGGCCTCCTCGATGATGGGCTGCAGGGCCGCCGCGTCCCAGGGCGACAGGCCTTCGTCCACCATGACCTCCGCGCGGCCGGTGGCGACGAGGAGGTAGCCGTAGCAGTCGCCCCATGTGCGGGAGAGGGACGCCTGCCGGGACAGCTCCTTCCAGGCCGCGCCCTTCGCGGGGTTCTGGAGGAAGCGCTCATCGGTGACGAGCACCACGGCCTGCGCCAGCGAGTCCTGCTCCGACACGTGCGCCGCGGATCCGTTCCAGAAGCAGCCCAGGCCCGGGGACGCGACGACCAGCTCGTTCACGGCCGGGAAGTAGGCCGCGCCCGCGAGGATGGTCTCCCCTTCGGCTACCGCGACCAGCGTGCCCCACAGCGGCACGCCCCGGATGAACGTCTTCGTGCCGTCGATGGGATCCAATATCCACCGGCGCTTCGCGCCCGGCCGGGACTCGCCGAACTCCTCGCCCAGGATGCCGTCCTCGGGGAAGCGCGCCTCCAACCATTCGCGGGCGGTCCACTCGGCGGTGCGGTCCGCCACCGTGACGGGCGTGCCGTCGCTCTTGGTGTCCACGGCGATGCCGCGCCGGAAGAAGTCCAGCGCCACGTCACCGGCCTTGCGCGCCACGTCGGCGGCGGCCTCCATCAAATCTCGCGGGTCCGCGTTCATGTCGTGCTCCGGATGGCGATGCCGTTGTCGTTCAACAGGGACTTCAAGGCGCCCACCGTGGTGAGGCCGTCGTGAAGGATACCGGCGACGAGCGCCGCGTCCGCGGCGCCCAGGGTCAGGGCATCGCGCACGTGCTCCGCGCGGCCCGCGCCTCCGGAGGCGATGACGGGCACGTCCACGGCCTCCGCCACCGCGCGGGTCAGGTCCAGGTCATAGCCCGTGCGCGCCCCGTCCCGGTCGATGCTGGTGAGCAGCACCTCGCCCGCGCCGCGCCGGACGCACTCCTTCGCCCAGGCCACGGCGTCCAGGTCCGTGGGCCGCCGGCCGCCGTGTGTATAGACGCGGTAGCGGTCTCCCTCGCGCTTCGCGTCGATGCTGGCCACCACGCACTGGGCGCCGAAGCGCTCCGCGCAGCCGGTGAGCAGCTCCGGCGTGGCCACGGCCGCGGAGTTGATGCTCACCTTGTCCGCGCCGGCCCTCAGCGCGCGGCCCACGTCGTCCACGGTGCGCACGCCTCCGCCCACCGTGAGCGGGATGAAGAGGCGCTCCGCGGTGCGCTGGACCAGGTCCCACAGCGTCTGGCGCTCCTCTGTGCTCGCGGAGATGTCCAGGAAGGTCACCTCGTCCGCGCCGGCCTCCTCATAGCGTTGGGCCAACTCCACGGGGTCGCCCACATCGCGCAGTCCTTCGAACTGGACGCCCTTCACCACGCGGCCGCCCTTCACGTCCAGGCAGACGATGATCCGTCGACGGAGCATCACTTCACCTCCAGGGAGACACTGCCCTTCATGCTGAAGACGACGCCGGAGTCCACCATCGCGTCGCGCAGCGCGAGCCCCAGCGCCTTGAAGGCCGCCTCGGTGAGGTGGTGGCTGTCCTTGCCGCGAAGCACGCGCAGGTGGAGCGTGATGCGCGAGTGCTCGCAGAAGGAGCGCATCCAGTGCTCGTACAGCCGGTTCTTCAACGGGCCCCGGTAGAAGAAGCGCCCGCCCGCGTCCAGGCACGCCTGCACCAGGGCGTCATCCATGGGCAGGGTGCGCTCGCCGTAGCGCGCGGCGGTGGCGGGGATGACGCGCTGGACGGCGGTGCCCAGGGTGATGGCCACGTCCTCCATCAGGTGGTGGCGCAGGTCGCCGCGAGCGCGCAGGGTCAGGTCCAGCCCCGCGTAGCGCGCGAACGTGGCGAGCATGTGGTCGAAGAACTTGAGGCCCGTGTCCACCCGGGCCACGCCGGTTCCGCGAGCCAGCTCCACCGTGACCTGGGTCTCCTTCGTTTCGCGAACGACCGTGGTGACCGTGCTCATTGCGTGAACTCCCGCGCGACCGCGCGCGCATCCAACCGACCTGTGTAAAGCGCCATGCCCACCACCGCTCCGTATGCGCCCACCTTCGCCAGCGAGCGCAGGTCCCCCAGCGTCGTCACCCCACCGGAGGCGTAGAGCCGGTGCCGGCTCGAACGGGCCACCTCCTCCATCAAGGGCAGGTCCACGCCACCCAGCTGCCCCTCCTTGTGCACCGCCGTGACGAGCATCCCGCCCAGCGACAGAGGCTCCAGCGCGGACAGCACGTCGCGGATGTCGCGAGCGCTGCCAGACGTCCAGCCGCGCGTCACGACCTCGCGGCCCTTCACGTCCGCGGCGACCACCACGCGGCCGGGGAAGCGCTCCGAGACCTCCGTGAGCCAGGCCAGGTCCTCGATGGCGCGGGTCCCCACGACGACCGAGGACGCCCCGCCCGCGAGCACCGCCTCCACGCGCGAGGCCTCACGCACACCGCCGCCCACCGTGAACGTGAGGCCCGGGGCATGCGACACCAGACGAGCCACCGCATCCGCGTTGGAGCCCTTGCCCAGCGCCGCGTCCAGGTCCACGACGTGGAACGTGCGGAAGCCCAGCGCGAGCCACTGCTTCAAGGCATCCAGCGGATCATCCACGCGCACGCGCTCCGCATCGTAGGAGCCCCCCACGAGCTGCACGCACGCCCCTTCCCGCAGGTCGATGGCCGGGATGGCGATCATGAGGACACCTCCTGGAGAAACGCCTGCACGAAGCGCACGCCCGCGTGAGAGGACTTCTCCGGGTGGAACTGCACGCCCAGCACGTTCCCGCGCCGCACGGAGGCGGGGAACCGGTCGCCCTCGTGCGTTGTCCAGCCCACCACTTCGCGAGACTCCACGGCACGGCAGACAAAGCTGTGCGCGTAGTACACGGTGGACAACCGCGCGGACTGGAGCGCCCGGTCCTCCTCCACGTCGTTCCAGCCAATCTGCGGAACATGCCGCGCGGCCAGCCGCGTCACCCGACCCGGGAAGTAGCCGAGTCCCTGCCCTGCCCCCTCGTCGCTCTCGTCGAAGAGCAGCTGCATGCCCAGGCAGATGCCCAGGCACGGCAGACCGGCGTCCAGCGCCTTGCGCATCGCCTCGCGTCCCGGAGCGAGCCTCGCCGCCGCCGAACCGAACGCTCCTACTCCCGGGAGCACCAGGACGTCGGTATCAAGTGCGCGCAACGGATCCTCCTGCACGCGCACGTCCGCGCCGGGCGTGGTGGCCAGCGCCTTGATCAGCGAGTGCAGGTTGCCGGCGCCATAGTCGAACAGGGTCACCCGCATCACAGCACCTCCTTCAGGGCCTTCAGCGCCGAAGCCACCATCGGCCAGGGACCGCAGCCGATGCGCAGCGCATCCCCCACGCCCGTGAGCCCTTCGAACACCCGCACGTTCACGTTGCGCTCCCGCAGCGCCTCGCCCACCCGCCGCGCCTCCGGCATGGGGACGAGGAGGAAGTTCCCTTCCGAAGGGAGCGGTTCCAACCCCAGCGCCTTCAAGGCGCCGCGCAGCCGCTCGCGGTTCTCCACCGCCTCCGCCGCGCAGGCCTCCATCCACGGGACGTCATCCGTGAGCGCGGCGACAGCCACGGCCTCTCCCAGCGCCGTGTGCTTGTAGGGCCCACGGGCCTTCTCCACCTCCGCCACCAGCGACGGTGCTCCAACGCCCCACCCCACCCGCAGGCCCGCGAGTCCGAACGCCTTGGACATCGTGCGCGTCACCAGCACGTTGGGCCGCGTCCGAGCCAGGTCGAGGAAGTCCCCGCCCCGTGTGAACTCCACATAGGCCTGATCAATGAGCACCACACCCGGAGCCGAATCCACCAGCCGCTCCACCGCCGCGCGCGAGGCCACCGTGCCAGTGGGGTTGTTGGGCGTGCACACGTAGATGAGCTTCGCCCCCGTGGCGAGCAGGCCGTTCACGTCCAGATCATGATCCGCGCGCAGCGGCACGGGCACCGGCTTGAGCGCGCTCAACCGGGCGTACATGGGCACCATCACGAACGTGGGATCCGGAAAGGCCACTGCGTCCCCGGGCTCCAGGAAGGCCCGCAGCGCGCAGTCGATGACGTCGTCCGAACCGCAGCCCGTCGTCACGTTCTCCACCGAGACACCCGCGTACGTGGCCACGGCGCGCTTCAGGTCCGGCGCATACCCGGCGGGATAGCGGGCCAGCCGAAGGAAGCCCTCCTCCCGCAGCACGCGATCCGCGGACGGCGGTGCGCCGAAGAGGTTGGTGTTGTCACTCAGGTCCACCCGGCACGGCTTCTTCGCCGGGGAGTACAGAGGGATGTCCCGATACGTCTCGCGAAATGGAATCACGGCACCCTCCAGGCCCGAGCCGCGGCCGCGTGGGCGAAGAGGCCCTCGCTGTCCGCCAGAATCCCCACGTCGTCCGCCATCGCCGCCGCCGCTTCCGGCGTCACGCGTTGCCACGTGGTCCACCGGTAGAAGTCCAGCACGCTCAGTCCCGAGTACGCCCGAGCCAGTCCCGCCGTGGGCAGCACGTGGTTCGCACCGGTGAGGTAGTCACCGAAGGCCACCGACGCGCGCTGTCCCACGAACACCGTGCCCGCGTTGCGAACCCGCGCCAGGTCCTCCGTGGGCGTCGCCGTCGCGAGCAGCAGGTGCTCCGGAGCGAACTCCGCGACGAAGGGCCACGCCTCCTCCAGCGAGTCGATGCGCAGCACCGCGCCCCTGCTCCCCAGCGCCGACAGGACGATGTCACCGCGCCGGGCGACGCGGGCCTGCTGCTCCACCGCGTCCCGCACCGCCTGCGCCAGCGGAGCGCCCACCACCAGCGCCACGCAGCAGGCCTCGGGGTCGTGCTCCGTCTGGGCCAACAACTCACGCGCCACCGCGTCCGGACGGGCGCTCGAGTCGGCGACCACCAGGATTTCGCTCGGGCCCGCGGGCGCGTCGATGGCGACGGCGTCCACCACCTGGAGCTTCGCGGCCGCCACGTACGCGTTGCCCGGCCCAACGATGCGGTCCACGCGGGGAACGCTCTGGGTTCCGTAGGCCAGCGCGGCCACCGCGCCCGCACCTCCCAATGCGAACACCCGATCCGCGCCCGCGAGCGCCGCCGCCGCGAGCACTCCCGCACTTGGAAGGCCGTCCGGCCCCGGCGGAGAGCAGACGATGATCTCGCCCACGCCCGCGACCTTCGCGGGGACCACCCCCATGAGCACGCTGCTGGGGTACACCGCCCGGCCACCGGGGGCGTACACACCGACGCGGCGCAGCGGATCCGGCCGGCGCCCCACGATGACCCCGGGCTCCGTCTCCACCTCGATGGCCTGGGGCCTCTGCGCCGCATGCGCCCGGGCGATGTTGCGCGCCGCGCGGGTCAACGCCTCGCGCACGTCGGAGGGAATCGACTCCAACGCCGCGTTCCACCGTTCACGCGGAACCTCCAGGGCCGCCAACTCCACGCGGTCGAACTCCCGAGCGAAGTCGAAGAGGGCCCGATCGCCTTCCGTGCGAACGCGGGCAATCAGCGCCTGGACGCGTGAGGCCACCAGCGCATCCGACGCTCCCGTGCGCGCCAGCAACCTCCGCCGCGCGTCGGGCTCCAGCGAGGACAAGGCCCCCTGGTACTTGAGGATGGAGGCGCTCATGCCATCAACCTCTCGATGCGCGTGACGAGGATGCCCTGCCCGCCCAGCGCCTTCAGCGCATTCACCGTGCGGTAGAGGTTCCGCGACGAGACCACCGCGTGCACCGCGACGAAGTGGCCCCCGTTCATCACGTCCACCACCGTGGGGCCGTTGAGGCCGGGCAGCACCTCGCGCACCTGCTCCAGGGACGTCTTCGGGACGTTGGCCATCAGGTAGCGCCGCCCGCGCGCCGCCAGCACCGACCCCAGCCCCTGCGTCAGTTCCTCCAGCGCGCGCCGCGCCTCCGAGCCGTTGCGCGGACACGCCACCAGCCGGGCGCTCGACTCCAGCACGGTGGCCACTTCCTTCAGGCCGTTCATCTTCAACGTGGACCCCGTGGACGTGAGGTCCACCACGATGTCCGCGATGCCCAGGTGCGGAGCGATCTCCGCCGCGCCGCTCACCGGCACCACCGTCACCTTCTGCCCTCGCTGCTGGAAGAAGGCCTGCGTCAGCCGGGGGAAGCAGGAGGCCACCCGCATCCCCTCCTTCACGTCCTCCACGCGGGAGATGCCGCTCTCGTCGCGCGCGGCCACCACCAGCCGGCAGCGGCCGAACTCCAGGTCCATCAGCGGCTCCAGCTCGCGCCCGGCCTCGTTCACCAGGTCCCAGCCGGTGACGCCCGCCTGCGCGGCGCCGTCCGCGACGAACTCCGGGATGTCCTGGGCTCGGACGAAGATGGCTTCGAACTCGCCGCCCAGGGACGCGGTGAGGGCCCGCTCGCCGCGGGCGCGCACCTCCAGGCCCGCGTCGTTGAACAGCTCGCGCACTTCCTCGGACAGACGTCCTTTGTTGGGCAGGGCAATCTTCAACATGGGTGGGCTCGGGGGACTGCGGTGGCGGAAACGAAAAAAGGCCCGTCCTGGGGGGACGGGCCTTCGATCACTGCGGCATCTGCCGGAAGCGGGTGCGTTCTAGTGCGTCACCCAGGCATGCGCGCGGCGAACGGTCCCGTCGTGGGCCGGCCGATGATGCGCATGGTGATGATGCAGGGACGTGGAACGCACGGCCCTAGGGTTAACGACCGGAGGCCTCAGCGTCAAGTCGCCCCGGGTCATGGACTGTCTTGACGCTTGCAAACCCGTGCTCGCTTGAGCACAAGCGGCGCATGGCAACCTCCGACGTCCTCGTGGTGGGCGGTGGTGTGATGGGCTGTGGCATCGCGCTCAAACTCCGTCAGGCCGGTGCGCGCGTGACGGTGCTGGAGCGCTCCATCCCCGGCGCCGAAGCCTCCAGCGCCGCCGGCGGCATCCTCGCGCCCCAGTGGGAGTCCGAAGGACCGGGCCCCTTCTTCGAGCTGTGCCTGCGAAGCCGCGCCCTCTACGGAAGCTTCGCCGCCGAGCTGCGCGAACTCTCCGGCGTGGACATCGCGTACCGGCCGTGCGGCCTGCTTCGCGTCGCGTTCGACGAAGCGGACCTGCATCACGTGGAGTCCACCGTGGGCTGGCAGCACGGCATGGGGCTGCGCGCCGAGCTGCTCGACGGCAAGGTCGCGCGCGAGCTGGAGCCGCGCCTGTCCACCGCCGCCGTGGGCGCCGCGCACTTCCCGGATGATCACCAGGTCGACAACCGGCTCCTCGTGCGCGCGCTCACCATGGCCGCCGCGCGCGTGGGCGCGGTGTTCAAGAGCGGCTACGTGCGCGGCGTGGTGCACGAGCACGGCCGCGCGGTGGGCGTGGACCTGGACGGCGAGGTGCTCCGCGCGGACGCCGTGGTGCTGGCGGCGGGCTCGTGGTCGTCCCTGGTCCAGGGTGCGGGCGTGTCGGCCCAGGCGGTGCGCCCGGCGCGCGGACAGATGGTGCAGTTGCAGACGCGGCTGCCCCTGCTGGAGCGGGTGGTGACGTCCGCGAAGGGCTACCTGGTGCCGCGCGCGGACGGGCGGATCATCGCCGGGAGCACCATGGAGCACGTGGGCTTCGACAAGCAGGTGACCGCGGCGGGGCTGGCGCGCATCCTCGACATGGCGCTGCAGCTGTGCCCGGACCTGGCCAGCGCGCCCATCACGGAGACCTGGGCCGGCTTCCGCCCCTGGACCCAGGACGCGCTGCCGTACATTGGAGAAGGCCCCTCGCCCGGCCTGTTCCTCGCCACCGGCCACTTCCGCAACGGCATCCTGCTCGCCCCCATCACCGCGAAGCTCGTCGCCCAGGCCGTGCTGGGAGAGAAGCCCTCGGTGGACCTCACCCCCTTCCGTTACGACCGGGGGACGGTGGCGCGCGGTTGACGCGGCGTGCCTGCCCGCCCTACTCCGGAAGACGGGGAATGCCTCAAGGACCGGAGACGTTCAGTTCGGAACCAGGGCTCGCACCCCACCCTGGATGGCAGGGAGGCGAGGGGGTGATGATTTCTCGCACTCGTTCGCCTTTAATCCCTGGAAACCTCTAGAATCTTCGGCCGTGGAAGCCATCCCCCCCGCACCCCCCAGAATCCTGATCGTCGACGACGATGATTCCGTCCGCGACGTCATCTCCGTGCTCCTCCGTGAGGAGGGCTACAACTGCGTCGTGGCCAATGGCGCCGAGATGGCGCTCGACGTCGCAGGCGAAGAAGAGACGCCGCTCGTCATCAGCGACATGAAGATGCCGGGGCGCGACGGGTTGTGGCTGCTGGAGAACCTGCGCGAGCGGCTGCCGGACACGTCCGTCATCATGCTCACCGGCTACGGCGACACCGAGTCCGCCGTGGATTGTCTACGCCGGGGCGCGGTGGACTACCTGCTCAAGCCACCCAAGCTCACGGACCTCATCCGCGCCATCGAACGCGCGCTCGCCAAGCGCCGCATCGAGATGGCGCGCAAGCGCTACCAGAAGAAGCTCGAGGGCAAGGTGCGCGACCGCACCGCCGAGCTGCGCAGCGCGCTGCACAACATCGCGAACACGTACCAGAACACGCTGCTGGCATTGGTGGCGGCCCTGGACGCGCGCGAGCACGAGACGAGCGACCACTCCCAGCGCGTGGTCAGCTACACCTCCGCCATCGCCACCCGCATGGGCATCCACGGCAAGGAGATGGAGGAGATCGGCCGCGGCGCGCTCTTGCACGACATCGGGAAGATCGGCGTGCCGGACGCGGTGCTGCTCAAGCCCGGCAAGCTCACCCCCGACGAGTGGTTGGAGATGCGGCGTCATCCGGAGATCGGCTTCCAGATGATCCAGAACATCCCCTTCCTCTCCACGCCGGCGGACATCGTCCTGTCGCACCAGGAGCGCTTCGACGGCGCGGGCTACCCCCGCAACCTCCAGCGCAATGAGATCCACATCGGCGCGCGCATCTTCGCGGTGGCGGACACGCTGGACGCGATGACGAGCGACCGGCCGTACCGCAAGGGCACGACGTTCGCGAACGCCATCCAGGAGATCAAGCGCTGCGCCAACACGCAGTTCGACCCGGACGTCGTGAAGGCGTTCCTGGACATCGGCGAGGAGGGCCTCATCCGCATCAAGAAGGAGATGGCGGAGAAGAAGCTCAACCCGATGCAGGCCGCCGCGGACGCCGCCGAGTCCGAGGCCGAGCTGGCGCGGCTCACCGACCTGGACGACGAGCCCGACTCCCCGCCGGTGGGCAGCACCGCCACGCCCATTGGCGCGCCGCCCGCCGTCATCCGTTCAGCCTCAGGGACCGAAGGCTGAAGCGGACCGCGGGAAGCGGTGCCTTTCCGCGCGGGGGTTGCTATCCATGAAGGCGGAAGGCCCCGCGATGACCGCCCCCCTGCCCGCTTCCAATCCGCTCGCCCCCCCGCTGTGTGACGCGCAGGGGCGGCGCATGACGTACCTGCGGCTGAGCGTCACGGACCGCTGCAACTTCCGCTGCACCTACTGCTCGCCCGCGTCGTGGGGCGGGAAGAAGGACCTGCTCGACGCGGGAGAGTTCGAGCGCATCGTCTCCGTGTTCGCGCGCATGGGCATCCGCCGCGTGCGCCTGACAGGGGGCGAGCCGCTCGCCCGGCCGGACATCCTCGACATCGCGAAGCGCATCGCCGCGGTGCCCGGCGTGGAGCACCTGGCCATCACCACCAACGCGAGCCGCCTGGAGTCGCTGGCCGGGCCGCTGCGCGACGCGGGCGTCACCCAGCTCAACCTGAGCCTGGACACGCTGTCCGCGGAGGTGTTCCGGCGCATCTCCAAGCAGGGCGACTTCGAGGCGGTGCTGCGCGGCATCGACGCGGCGGCGGGCTCGGGCTACCAGTCGTTGAAGCTCAACGTCGTGGTGATGCGCGGCATCAACGACGCGGAGGTGCCGGAGCTGGTGACGTACGCGCACGCGCGCGGCATCACCCCGCGCTTCATCGAATTGATGCCCTTTGGTCAGGGCACACCGGTGCCCACGGCGGAGCTGCTGGAGCGCATGGCGGCTTCAGGCCGCGTCCTCACCGAGGAGCCCCCGGAGAGCGCCGCATCACCCACGTCCGGGCCGGCGCGCTACTGGAGCACGGACAGCGGGCGCGTGGGGTTCATCTCCCCGCTGACGCAGAACTTCTGCGGCGGCTGCAACCGGGTGCGGGTGGCGTCCAACGGCGACCTGCGCAGCTGTCTGGGCGGCCGGGCGCAGGCGCCGCTGCATCAGCTCATCCGGGGCGGCGCGACGGACGAGGAGCTGGCCGTGGCCGTGCGCCGCGCGCTGGGTGAGAAGCCGGAGGGGCACCGCTTCACGGAAGCCGGAAACGGCGCCACGCTCCTGCCCATGATGGGCATTGGCGGCTGAGGGCTACTTCACCAGCCGGATGTTCACGGGGTAGCGGTACAGCTCGCCGTCGTTGGCCTTCAGGCCGGCGATGACGCTGAACACCAGCGACGCCAGGAAGACGATGGCGCCCGTGACGACGCCCAGGCCCAGCGCGCACACCAGGATGCCGGAGATGGCCATGCCGATGGTCGTGGTGATCTGGAAGTTGAGCGACTCCACCGCGTGCGCGCGGATGAAGGACGACTCCTTGCCCTTGGCCAGCATCAGGAACAGCGGCACCGCCCAGCCCAGGAAGCCCGCGCCCACGATGAGGCCGGCGATGGAGCCCAGATGGGCCAACATCCCCATCGTCTTCTCATCCTGGGTCGCCGTCGGCGAGCCGGTGATGAACGTGCCGAACTGCTGATCCTCGCGCTGACCTGGCTCCATGAGACGCCCTCCCAAACTGAGTGGGGCGCGACGGGTGCGCCCGGATGAGCGCACCATGACATGCCGTGTCGGTGCCTGTCATCCAGCGGACAGGGGCCGAGCCTGCGGGCCCCCGCCCACCGGCGGCCTTCAGCGGTACAGCTCGTGGCCCGCCTTCTTGAATTCCTCGCTCTTGTCCTTCAGCCCCTGCTCCAGGGCCTGGGTCTCGTTGACGCCGACCTTGTCCGCGTAGTCGCGCACGTCCTGGGTGATCTTCATGGAGCAGAAGTGCGGGCCGCACATGGAGCAGAAGTGCGCGACCTTGGCGCCTTCGGCGGGGAGCGTCTCGTCGTGGAAGGCGCGGGCGCGCTCGGGGTCCAGGGACAGGTTGAACTGATCCTCCCAGCGGAACTCGAAGCGCGCCTTGGACAGGGCGTTGTCGCGAGCCTGCGCGCCCGGGTGGCCCTTGGCCAGGTCCGCGGCGTGGGCGGCGATCTTGTACGTGATGACGCCCTCCTTCACGTCGTCACGGTCGGGCAGGCCCAGGTGCTCCTTGGGCGTCACGTAGCAGAGCATCGCCGTGCCGAACCAACCGATCATCGCCGCGCCAATGCCGCTGGTGAAGTGATCGTAACCGGGCGCGATGTCCGTGGTGAGGGGCCCCAGCGTGTAGAACGGCGCCTCGTGGCACACGGCGAGCTGCTTCGTCATGTTCTCCTGGATGAGGTGCATGGGGACGTGGCCGGGGCCTTCGATCATCACCTGCACGTCGTGCTTCCAGGCCACCTTGGTCAGCTCGCCCAGCGTCTCCAGCTCGCCGAACTGCGCGGCGTCGTTGGCGTCCGCGATGGAGCCGGGGCGCAGGCCGTCACCCAGGCTGAAGCTGACGTCGTACGCCTTCATGATCTCGCAGATCTCCTCGAAGTGCGTGTAGAGGAAGTTCTCCTGGTGGTGGGCCAGGCACCACTTGGCGAGGATGGAGCCGCCGCGGCTGACGATGCCGGTGAGGCGCTTCGCGGTGAGCGGCACGTACTGGAGGCGCACGCCTGCGTGGATGGTGAAGTAGTCCACGCCCTGCTCGGCCTGTTCGATGAGCGTGTCGCGGAAGATGGCCCAGGTGAGCTCCTCGGCCTTGCCGTTCACCTTCTCCAGCGCCTGGTAGATGGGCACGGTGCCGATGGGCACGGGCGCGTTGCGGAGGATCCACTCGCGCGTCTCGTGGATGTTGCGGCCGGTGGACAGGTCCATGACGGTGTCCGCGCCCCAGCGGATGGACCAGACCATCTTCTCCACCTCCTCCTCGATGGAGGACGTGACGGCGGAGTTGCCGATGTTGGCGTTGATCTTCACCAGGAAGTTGCGGCCAATGATCATCGGCTCCAGTTCCGGGTGGTTGATGTTCGCGGGGATGATGGCGCGGCCCCGGGCGATCTCATCGCGCACGAACTCCGGCGTAATCACGCGCGGAATCGAGGCGCCCCAGGAGTGGCCGGGGTGCTGGGCAGCGAGTGAAGCGTCGAGCTTCTGGTTCTCGCGCACGGCGACGTATTCCATCTCCGGCGTGATGATGCCCTTGCGGGCGTAGTGCATCTGGCTGACGTTGGCGCCGGCCTTGGCGACGCGGGGCTTGCGGATGTGGCTGAAGCGCAGGCCGTTGAGGCGCGGGTCGGTTTCGCGGGCGCGGCCGTATTCCGACGTGATGCCGTCCAGTTCGTCCGTGTCGCTGCGGGCGCGGATCCAGTTCTCACGGACGGCAGGAAGGCCCCGGCGCAGGTCGATGTCGGCGGAAGGGTCGGTGTAGGGGCCGCTGGAGTCGTAGACGTGGACGGGGGGGTTGGCGGTCTCCGGGCCGGCGTGGCCGTGGTGACGCGTGGGTGTCTGGGCGATTTCGCGCAGGGGGACGCGGAGGTCGGGGTGCAGGGACCCGGGCACGTAGACCTTGCGCGAGGCGGGAAGCGGGCCACGGCTGATCCCCTCCAGCACCTTCCCATCGACCTTCAGGCTCTTGGACGCTCCACTCATCGGACGGCTCCTCGTGAGAACGGACGGAGACGGAACGGGAGCATGGCGCGCCCACACCGCTTCCCTCCGCCGGTGCTAACCGGTTCAGGTTCAAAGGGATCGGACGCGGACACGCGTCCATCTCAGCCCCCTTCCGGAGGCGCCCCTAGCGACTGCGGAGCGGTGTAGCGCAGGGGGAAGCCCGCTTCAACCCGTGTGGAGGTGAGCCTGGGCCCAGTGGACGCACGGTGGCCCTACGGGGAGGGCTCATCAAAGACTCGCATTGACACGTCAAACACAAACCTGACGCGTCAAGAAAATCACGAATTACAACTTTAACGACAAAGTGGGACTTCGTAGACTGCGGGCTCCCTTCAACAGGAGTTCACATGCAAAAACACTCCCTCGCGATGCTTGGAGCATTCGCGATGCTGACGTCGTGCGCGACGAACCGCCCCGTCCTCCCCGGGCCCGAGGTCGACGACACGACCCTCTTCGTCGGCAAGATCATCACGCTGGATGACAACGGGACGATTGCCGAAGCCGTCACAGTGGACGGCAAGGGCCGCATCTTGAAGGTCGGGACCGAGAAGGACCTGAGCGCGGGGCTTGGCGTGGGCTCCAAGCGCGTCGAGCTGGAGGCGGGACAGGTCCTCCTGCCCGGGTTCATCGATCCCCACCTGCACATCTTGCCGACGCTCATCCAGAGCGTGCTGGGCACCCACAACCTGGCGCCCTGCCTTCCGCCTCCCTACAACCTGTCCACGCCCGAGGAGTGCAAGAAGCACGAGGACCTGCTCAGCGCGCTGAGTTCCATGACCCTCGAGCCCACCACTCCGGAGACGGCCAAGATGTTCGTCCTCGGGATGAACCTGGATCCGTCGCGGCAGCAATTCATCGCCGGCAAGTGTGGCGTGAAGTCGACCATCAACTTCATGCAGCAGCCGAAGCTCTACCTCGATGCGTGTGTGAGCAAGGACCGGCCGGTCCTCATCCTCGACCAGTCGGGCCACCTCGCCTATGTGAACGAGAAGGCGTTCGAGGTCGTCTGCAAGGGACAGAAACCCTGCACCCCTCCGGGTTCGGTGGCGGACGGCGGAGGGCGGTGGGTCGTCGGCAGCGATGGCCAGTACACCGGGTTGCTAGAGGAGGCCGCCGCCTTCGCGCCTTTCCTGGGGGCGACACAGCAGGGAATGCTGATGGAAGCGAGCATCCCTAAGGGCAGCCTCCAGGACCTCCAGAAGGCCATCCAGGCCCTGCGTGAAGCCGGGCTCACGACCATCGCGGATGGCGGGCTGTCCAGCCGGTCGCAGGTCGAGCTGATCAAGCTCCTCGCCATGAACCCGACCTTCCCGCTGCGGGTCACGGGCGTCGTGACCTACGACGCCGCGGGGCCAGTCATGAACCCGGACGGGACCGTCGCCAAGCCGGCACTCAAGCCAACCGGGCCCTCGTGCACCCCGAGCCCGACCAATGACTGCGCGCTGCCCAAGTGGCTGGGCGCCGGTGCCATCAAGCTCTGGGTGGACGGTTCGACGCAGGGCTGCACCGCGCTGCTCGGAAAGCCGTATGCCTACAGCTCGAACGGACACTGTCCGGACGCGAAGGAGGGTCAGGGCGACTTCAAGAGCGCGAAGGAGCTCGCGGACGCCATGCGCCCGCTCTGGCCTGATTCGGCCTGGCGGTTCCAGCTGCATGCCAATGGCAATCAGGCGAACCAGTGGGCCGTCGACGCGTTCTCCCAGCTCCAGTTGGAGCAGGCCAACACGCACCGGATGCTGCTCATCCACAACACCGTGGGCCAGGAGTCCGTCTCCCAGGCGATTGGGGAGCTGCGCAAGGGCACCCATGTCTCCGGGCAGCAGAAGGTGCCGGCGATGGACCTGCGGGTGACGCACCTCATCGGCCACGTGGCGTACTGGGGTGATGCCCTGGCGCAGATGCTCCAGAAGAATGGAGCGCACAAGGACATCGACATCGACCCGGTGGACTTCAACCGCCGCAATGGCATCCCATACTCCTTCCACAGCGACTCCATGGTGACGCCGGCGCGGCCGCTCTGGTTCGTCGAGCAGGCGGTCACGCGGCGCACGTGGGCCTATCCGGACTTCCAGAAGACCTATGTGCTCGGGCCCCAGCATGCGACGACCGTCGAGGAGGCCCTGCGCGCGGTCACCATCGAGCCGGCGCGCCAGCATGAGATTGACAGCTGGGTGGGCAGCATCGAGCCGGGCAAGGTGGCGGACTTCGTCGTCCTGGGCGCCAACCCGCTCGACCGTGACGCCTCCAAGGGCGGGGACCCGACGACCCTCAGCCAGATTCCGGTCGTCCGGACGTACCTGGGCGGCAAGGATCCCGCGAGCAGGAACTGAGTGAGTCCCTCAGCGCGTCGTCCGAATCGCGGGCGACGCGCTGTTTATCGGGTGACGCTCGAAGACTGCACGGAATCCGTCCGAATCCTCCGGGAACTTTCTGGATCGGGGCTTGTCCAAACGAATCGTGAGGATTGGACCAGCAATCGGGCATGGGCGTGCCAGACGGGAATGGAGCCATGGAGTGCGACTGAGACTCTGGCGCGCGCTGGCGACTCTCGTGATCGGCACTGCGTCAGGCTGCCGTGACCGGCAGTCTCCCTCCTGTCTCCGGCTCGCCGATGTATGCGCCGAGTTGTGTGCAGGGAAGCCGGAGCCGAAGTTGCCCGCTCACTGTCCGCATCCCGTCTGCCTCTGCAATCCTGATGCAGGTCTGTGAACGCCACACCCACGCAAACGGCGCCTGTGCCCCAACCAGCGCTGAGTTTCGTCACGTGCTGTCATTAAAGCCGCATGACCCGATGCCACCTGAGAACGGGTTGCCAGGGCACGCCGCAACGCCATCCCGGCCCATTCGAGCTCTTCCTGCGACAGGTCCATGCCCAGCAACTCGTGGCCCTGGTCGTGCTCGATGACAATGCCCCGACCCCGGGAGACGTTAGGATGGGCGTGCCCTTTGCCTTCGGGAGTCCGGTGAAACGTTCAAGCTGGGTGGCGCTCTGCGGCGGTGTGGTGCTGGGTTCGGTGCTCACCTGGGGCGTTCTTCATGCCCTCGAACGCGTCTACTGGGGGAGCCCTGTCCCGGTACGGCTGCGCTCCGACCGCGACCTGACCTGGCTCGTTTCCCAACCCCATGGCCACTGCTCGGGCGATCCCGCGGGGCGGCTCAACGCGGGCACACGGGGACTTCTCTGGTCTCATGGCTCGGTCAAGAGGTTCCGCGTTGAGTATTCCTGGGTGGAGCGACCGGGAGTGCCACCGGATCTGGAACTCCTGACGGACGACAACAGATTCAATGCCATCTGTACCGAAGCGCCCCCTGCAACAGGAGTCCAACCATGAGCACCGTTCGACCTGCCCTGACACGAAAAGCTTTGTGCTGGCTGCTCCTCGCGCTGATGGGCGCCGGATGCGCGTCCACCGGGCATGGCGCCATGGCATCCCCTGCGGACATGCAAGAGGCCCCGCTCCTCTCCTCCTGGCCCGCGAGCCTCTGGTCCACGAAGTACAGCTTGTTCGACCAGACTCCTGACATCGCCATCCATGCATCAGGGGAGGTCATCTTCAAACAGCGGGCAGGTTGGGAGTCGCAGCCGCGCTTCTATCGCATCCTCCTGACACAGGAACAGCAAGCCGGCCTCAAGCAGCGGCTCAAGGCGCTTGAGTCCTTGAAGGGCTATTCCAACCCCGCCCACATCGTCTGCACTCCCGGCAAGGTCATCCGGTGGCAAAATGAGCGGGGAGTTCTTCAAGCGGTGGCGGTGGAGGGGCCCCTTGATTCGGCACACGCAGCGAACGTCAGGGCAAAGACTCCTCCTGAATTCCTGTCAGTCTATGACGAGATTATCAGACTCAAGGCGGAGAACGCCGTCCCCTACGAGCCTGAAAGCATCCGCGTGAGTTTCGTCCCAATACGCGAAGGCGTTGAGTATCCGATTCCCTGGGCCCCATCATGGGCCCCGCCGGTCCCAGAGTCCGCGGAGTTCGCGGACAAAGGATACCTGCGCGCGGACGTCTCGGGTCTTCGTTTCGAGGATCTCTACAACTGGATCGAGTCCCGTGTCGGCGAAAACGAGTACGTCACCTTCCAGGGCAAGGGCTATTACACTTTCATCGAGGATGTCGTTCCAGACCGTCAGGCAATGCGAACAACATTGCCGCCCGAAGGTTGCTCGCCTCGGTGATGGCGCGAAGCCAGCTCAGCGTTGGCTTTCACCGAGAGTGAGGCAGACTGCGATGCCCCCGTCACAGGAGAAAGCCCCCGTGCCGCAGTCGAAGCATGACGCAGTGAAGCCGCTCCGAATGCGCCTGATTCCAGGACTGCTCGTCCTGGCTCTCGTCGGATGCTCCAGTGAGAAGGAGCAGACCGACCCGGACGAGCAGGAACAGCCTCAGCAGGAGCAAGGCACCTGGACGCCCCTCCCCTCGGGCGGGCCTCTTGCCGCGCGGAGCCAGGTGGCGAGTGTCTTTGATGGCCAGAACGTCCTGCTCTGGGGCGGACGGGGCGGCTGCACCGCTGACGGATTCTGCGGCGACGGGGCCCGCTTCAATGTGGCGGCGAAGACGTGGACGCCCATGTCGACCCAGGGCGCGCTCTCCGCACGCTCGCTGCATACGGCGGTGTGGACCGGCGAGCGGATGATGGTCTGGGGCGGGCTTGGCTGCGGTGGCCCCGATGTTCCCTGTGGCGACGGCGCGACCTATGACCCCGCGAGCGACGCCTGGAGCCCCCCCATCAAGTCCGATTACGCGCCCGCTCCGCGCTGGGGACACACAGCCCTCTGGACCGGCACGCAGATGCTGGTGTGGGGCGGCAAGGATGCCCGAGCGCCGCGTGTGTTCAGGGATGGGGCCATCTACCACGCGAAGGAAGACCTCTGGACGACCATGAACTTCGTCAAAGCCCCTCCGAACCGCTATGCGCACTCCGCGGTGTGGATCGACGGCGTGATGTACGTCTGGGGCGGAAACGGTGGCAGCCTCTTCGACGTGGCCATGGCGGACGGCTCGATGTACGGCCCTCACGGGGACGGCTGGCTGGCGATGCCACCCGAAGAAGGGAGCCCCAAGGCCCGCTGGTCTCACACGGCGGTGTGGACCGGGTCGAGCATGATCATCTGGGGCGGGACCGGCTGTGGCGACGACCCCCAGCAGGATCCGCCGATCTACTGCGACAAGGGCGCCGCGTTCGATCCGGTGTACCGGGTGTGGTCAGCCATCTCCACCAAGGGCGCGCCCTCGCCGCGCATCGGGCACACCGCGGTGTGGACCGGTTCGAAGATGGTCATCTGGGGTGGCACCTCGCCGACCTGCGGCTCCGGCGGCGGCGTCTGCTCGGACGGCGCGGCCTACGACCCGGCCACGGACACGTGGGCACCGCTGCGCACCGAAGGCGCACCTTCCGCGCGAACCGGACACGTGAGCGTGTGGACGGGCAACGCCCTCTTCATCTGGGGAGGCATGGGGGCCAGCGGCTCGGATGCTCCCCTTTCGGATGGCGCCTTGTGGGTGCCGTGAGTGCGCGCTGAAGTATGATGTATCAGCAGGAGCCGGACTCGAGAGACCCGACATGCCCAGGTTGAGCCTTGTATCGGATCGGGATCGCCTTTTCCCGGTACAGGCGTTCTTCAACGCCATCAACGCTTCCGAATTCGTCGATACCTACCGGAACCTGCTGAACGGAATCGGCTATGGCTTTGAAGGAATTCTCTCATGCGAGTTCCCAGGAAGCCTTGACCCGTGGGAGGAACGGTTCGACGGGGTCCGGTTCTCCATTTACGAGGAGGAGGTCATCGTTGATTACAGCGTGTTCGTCCGGTTCGCATTGACCTGGGCGCAGGCCCACGTCAAGGCTTGGCCGGAAGACAAGGCTGAGCTCGAAGCGATCCTGAAGGACCTCCCAGGTTACTTGGGCCTCTAAGTGCGTACTGATGTTTGGTGCGGGCCGCAGGAAGACCGCACCCTCGGCTCACACCTTCACGGTCTTCACCAATGGCAGCTCACGCACGCGCGTCCCCGTGAGCGCGAACACCGCGTTGGCCAGGGCCGGGGCCACGGGGGGTACTCCGGGCTCTCCCACGCCTCCGGGACGGCCGTCGCTGGGGATGATGTCCACGTGGATGCGCTTGGGCGTCTCCGCGATGCGCGCCAGGCGGTAGTCGCGGAAGTTGCTCTCCACCACGGCGCCGTCCTTCATCGTGATGGCTCCGTAGAGCCCCAGGCTCAAGCCGAACACCACCGCGCCTTCCATCTGCGCCCGCACGCGCTCCATGTTCACGATGGTGCCCGCGTCGGCGACGATCCACGCCTCGTCCACGCGGATGCGCTCGTCCGCGTCCTTCACCACCGACACCACCACCGCCACGTACGTCAGGAAGCTGCGGTGCGCCGCCAGCCCCAGCGCCCTCCCCTCCCGCTTGCGCTCGTCCCAGCGAGACAGGCCCGTCACCCTTTCAATCACCCTGCGCAGCCGCGCCGTGTCCACCGGGTGCTCGTCCAGGGATTGGCCGTAGTTCGGAATCTTCGCCACGCCCAGGTCCTTGGGCGTCACGATGCGCGACGGCCCCAGCACCTCCAGCAACGTGTCTCGTGGATCCGTGCCGCGCTCGTGCGCCAGCTCGTCGATGAAACTCTGCACCGCGAACGCGTGGTAGATGTTCGCCACGGAGCGCAGCCAGCCGATGCGCGTGTGCGCCCGCGCCTCGCAGTTCTCCATCCGCACGTCGGGGATGGCCAGCGGCAGGTCCACGATGCCCTGCCCCATCTCTCCGTCACCCGCGAACGTCGCGTCTGAGAACGTGGAGCCGATGGGCGGGAACGCGATGCGCTGGTGCCACGCCACCACCTTGCCGTTCGCGTCCAGGCCGGCCTCCAGCCGCTGCGCGCTCGTGGAGTGGTAGTAGTCGTGGCGCACGTCGTCCTCGCGCGTCCACTGCAGGCGCACCGGCGCGCCCACCGCCTTCGCCACCAGCGCCGCCTCCACCACGTAGTCCGGCTTCGACTTGCGGCCGAACCCGCCGCCCAACAGCGTCACGTGGATGATCACCTTCGACGGGTCGAGGCCCAGCGCCTTCGCCACCTCGCTGCGCGCGGCCTGCGGGTTCTGCGTCGTGGCCCACACCTCGCAGGTGCCGTTCTCCACCTTCGCCACCGCCGCGGGCGGCTCCATGGGCGCGTGCGCCAGGTGCGGCGTGTTGTACGTGGCCTGCACCCGCTTCGCCGCCTTCGCCAGCGCTCCTTGCGCGTCGCCGACGTTGCGCACCACCTTGCCCGGCTTGCCAATCACCTCCAGCAGCTGCTCGCGGTACGCCTCCGAGTCGTAGACGGCGTTGTCCCCGCCCTCCCACGTCACGTCCAGCGCCGCGCGGCCCTTCATCGCCGCCCAGGTGTTGTCCGCCACCACCGCCAGGCCTCCCAGCGGCTGGAACAGGAAGGGCTTCGTCGCCGCCGGCAGCTCCACCACCTGCCGCACGCCCGGCACCGCCAGCGTCTTCGTCGCGTCGTAGCGGGCCACCTTGCCTCCCGCCACGGGCGGACGCGCGATGACCGCCGTGCGCATCCCCGGCAACACGACGTCCGCGCCGAACACCGCCCGGCCCGTCACGATGTCCGGCCCGTCCAGCAGCGGCAGCTCCTTGCCCAGGTGCTTGAGCTCGCTGCGCGGACGGAGCGTCACCGCGTCCTTCTTCGGCACCTTCAGCTTCGCCGCGTCACCGGCCAGCTCGCCGAACTTGAGCGTCCGCTGCGTGCCCTTGTGGAAGACGGCGTGGTCGCGCGCCTCGCACTCCGTGGGCGCTACCTTCCAGCGCTTCGCCGCCACCGCCACCAGCATCGTGCGCGCCGTCGCTCCCGCGTAGCGCAGGTCGTCGAAGATCTTCCGCACGCTGCTGGAGCCGTCCGTGTTCTGGTCTCCGTAGGCCTCGTCGCCGTCGCCCTGGACCACCTTCACGTGGGCCATGTCCGCGCCCAGCTCGTCCGCGATGAGCACCGGCAGCGAGCTGCGCACGCCCTGCCCCATCTCCGAGCGATGGCAGACGATGGTCACCACGCCGTCCGGCGCCACGTGCACGAAGACGTTGGCCCTGAGGCCCCCCGTGGGCACTTCCGGCAGCGCCGTGGGCATGGGCGCGGCGTGGGCCCTCGCGGGCAGGAACACCTCCAGCCCCAGGCCCGCGGCCACGAGTCCCATTCCTTCGAGCACGGAACGGCGCGATAGACGGATGCGAGTGTCTTGCATGGTGGCGGCCCTCACTCCGTCGGCAGTCCCGCCGCCTTCTTCACGGCGGTGCGGATGCGCGTGTACGTCCCGCAGCGGCAGAGGTTGCCCGCCAGCGATTGATCGATCTCCGCGTCGGTGGGCTTCGGCTTCTTCGCCAGCAGCGCCGCCGCCGTCATGATCTGCCCCGCCTGACAGAAGCCACACTGCGGCACCGCCAGGTCCACCCACGCCTTCTGCAACGGATGCGAGCCGTCCGGCGACAGGCCCTCGATGGTCATCACCTCGCGGCCGTCCGCGCGGCGCACCGGCGTCACGCACGAGCGCACCGCCGCGCCGTCGATGTGCACCACGCACGCGCCGCAGAGCGCCTGGCCGCAGCCGTACTTCGTGCCCGTCAACGTCAGCACGTCGCGCAGCGCCCAGAGCAGCGGCATCTCCGGATCCACGTCCAGCACGTGCTCGGTCCCATTCACTCGCAGACGGATGCTCACGGTCGGCTCTCCTCGCGCGGGCACTCCGCGCCGTCCTTCACCCACGCGGCCACCAGGGCCCCGAACTCCGCCTGCGTTCCCGGCGCCGGAACCCGGTCCGCCCCGGGCTTCCAGCCCCAGCCCACCAGCTCGTCATGCGCCGAGTGCTCAATCAATTCCGCCATACTCTTGCCGCCGTTGCGCGCCGGGTCCTTCAACTGTTCGCACAGCGCGCGCGGCGTGCGCCCCTCCCACGCCATCACCTTGGGCGCCACGTGCCACTTGGGCGCGCCGGGGATCCGCGCCAACTGCGCGTTGCGGTCCTGATGGCAGGAGGTGCACTCCAGGCCGGGCACGCCCTGGTCCTCGGGGCCCCGGACCACCGGCGGGTCGTGCACCTTGCCCTCTTCGCCCTGCAGCGGACTGTCGCCCGCGGGGTGGCAGTTGACGCAGCGGGGATGCAGCATGACCCGGCTCGCCTCCAGGAACAGCGCTTGCGAGCGCTCCTTCTTGTCGCCGATGCCCGCGAAGGCCTCCGGCGGCCGGAGCGCCTGTGGATTCGCGGGCGGCGGCACCACGGACGGATGCGCCGCGCGGCCTCCACATCCCGCGCTGATCAGGAGCGATAGCGACAGCGCCGCCGCCCCCGCGCCCAGCACGGCTCCCAGTGCCTTCGAGCGAAGATTCATCGTGCCCCGTCCATCCCTTCGGCCAGAGGTCGTCCGGCCTCACACGCAGCGTCGCGAGGCCGGACGGGCCATGCTGCCCCGGTCCCGCCCTCCGCGAGCCTGTCAAAATGCAGCATGGCCTGTGAAGGTTTTCTTCAGAACGGGGCCAACCCTGGGAGTGGGCGGGGTCATCACGCACCGTGAGGGACGGCGGCCTTCCTGAAGGCTTCGTGCCTGGGTGACACGGGCCGCGGGCGGGATTGACGGAATGTCTTTCGGGGCCGCTGGGGGTGCCGCGCAAGTGCGCGGAATCGCGTGCGCGGGGTGTTGGAACGCCATGTGTATTGGGAAGAACGCAAGGAGATAGCCCGCCATGCGCCAGAGCCCCGCGTCGTCCCTGTTCTCCCTCACCCGCCTCTTCGTCGAGCAGTGTGCCCGTTGGAGGCTGCGCGAGGAGGTCATCGCGTTCATCCTCGAGTTCGGCACCCCCGCCCGGGCGTGTGGTGCCACCCACCTCACCGTGCACGAGCGGGACCTGCCGGTCGCGCTGCGTGACTCGTCATTGGCGCGGCAGGCGCGGGGGTGGATCCTCATCCTCAATGACGAGGACCGGCTCCTCACCTGCTACCGCCGCCAGGACGCCTCGCGCTTCCTGCGGCAGAAGTCCAAGCGCCGTCCCGCGGGCGTGACCCGGGGCCGCGACGACTTCCTGCGCGGCCTCCAGTTCTCTCCGGCCTGAATCAGTCGAGCCCCGTCTTGCCCACCGCCCAGTAGGCCTTCACCTTCGACGTGGCGCGTTCGCCGTCGCCGCGCAGCCGCGAGCGCAGGGCCTGGATGGACTGCGCCCGGCCCGTCATCACCAGCGTCGCGCCGGGCTTCGTGCGCAGGGCTTCGCGCAGCCGTTCGTGGACTTGCGCCAGGTGCGCGTCGCCTGCCGTGCGCTCCACGTCCTGGCCCTCGAAGCCCAGCTCGCGCAGCGCGGGCGCGCAGTCCTCGCGGCGTGTCACCTCGAAGATGGGGGTGACGTCGCGCTTCGCTCCGGTGCGGAACGCGTGCGCCACCGCGAAGGACGTCTCGTCACCGAAGAGCACCACCGGCGCGTCGCCGGACTCCAGCGCCACCGAGCGCCGGGGACCGAAGAACCGCACCGTGTCCCCGGTGCGCACGTCGCGACCCCACTTCGCTCCCGGGCTGTCGCCGTGCAGGTACACGAGGAAGGCCGTGGCGCCGCGCGCTTCGTCCCACGACAGCGGCGTGTACGTGCGCATGCCCAGCCCTGGCAGGAACACCTGCACCTTGTCGCCGGGGCTCCATCCCTGCCCCCGCAGCGCGGGCCCTTCCCAGTCAATCTGTCGAAAGGCGCGCGAGACTTCGCGCACCTGGGTCACCTTCGCTTCGGTGAAGAGAAACCGGCCCAGCATGCTTCCGAGCATGGCCTTGGCGTTTGCCATTGGAGCCTCCGTTCAGGCGTTCATACGCCTCCTGCACGTGCACGGCTCGTGAAGTTGCGTGAAGGCGTCCTCACCTTGCAGGGCAGAGACCCCCACGAAAGGAACCGGACATGGGCCCCTGGCATCCCCGGGTGCGCTGGCTTCGGACCGGCGGCGCCACTGTCCTTGCCATCCTGGCAGGCGGAGGCTGTGCGATGGGCCCGGATGAATTCGGGCCGCAGGTGACGTCGAGCTCGACGCCCCTGGACAACCCCATGTCCCAGTTCCGGGAGGTACTGGCGCCCTACGGCACCTGGATGGACCTGCCGGACGTCGGCTGGGTCTGGCGGCCGGACCCGAACGAGGTAGGCGTGGGCTTCAACCCGTATTCCACCGCCGGCCGGTGGGTTTCCAGCGACTGGGGATGGACCTTCGAGAGCGATTGGAACTGGGGCTGGGCGCCGTTCCACTATGGCCGGTGGTTCACCACGCCGACGGAGGGTTGGCTGTGGTGGCCCGACAATGAGTGGGCTCCTGCCTGGGTGGACTGGCGTTGGGGCAATGGCTTCGTTGGCTGGCAGCCCCTCTCGCCTCCGGGCATCAGCACCGGGTTGAGGTGGACGTTCGTGAGCGCGAACAACTTCGTGCAGCCCGACGTGGAGTCGCATCTCCTTCCGGAGGCGCAGGTCCAGGACCTGATGCGGCAGACGCAGCCCGTGGGCGAGCACGTGGTGGCCCGCGAGGGGTACTGGAACCGGGGGCCCGAGCCCAGGGAGGTCGCACGGGTCACCGGGCAGGCGGTGCCGCTCGCGAAGCCGATGACGCCGCCCACGGGACATCCGCCGCGTGCATCGGCCACGAGCCCGGAAGGCGCTGCGCCTATGCAGGCTGGAGGAAGCGTCCGTCCACCAGATGGTCGATGACCTCGCGGGCGGAGTGCGGATCCAGCCTCTCCTTGGTGCCCAGCTGCGTCACCGCGCTGGAGACGGTGGTGGGCTTTTCGAAGGCGGCCAGGGCGGCGAGGAGGATGGCTCCGTCATCGCCCTGGGTCAGCGTGGGGTCGGTGAACCTTCGCGGGTTGACGGACGGTGCGCAGCTCAACGTGATTCCGTCCACCGAGCGCAGGACCGTCACCGGCTCCTTCGCCATCTTCGCGGGGGCCCGGTGGCTGCCCAGCCAGTCCCCCAGCGTGAAGCGCTCCGCCGAGGACGCGGTGTTCTTGAGCCGCGTGCGCCCGTGGAGGTCGACGTGCTTCCTCTCGTCCCGGTGCTTCCAGGCCAGCGCGTCCACCCGGTCCGAATTGCGCTGCACCGCCGCTTCCAGCTCCTTGTCCTTGAAGCGGATCATCGGCACGGACACGTCGCCGGGCTCGCGGCGCTCGAAGTAGCCGAGGAACTCCGCGAACGTCTTCGCCTCCGTCACCATGTCGAAGCGCGCGGGGTGCTCCGTGACGAGCGCCCCGGGCTGCGCCTCCAGCCGCTGGTAGCCCACCACGCAGTCCAGGCCGATGATGCGCTCCACCAGCCGCAGCTCCTCCGCCAGCCGCTCCCGGCTCGTGAACGGCAGGCCCCCGATGCCGGAGATTTCGACCTCCACGTTCGGATGGCGGCGGACGGACTCGATGACGTCCAATAGCTCGCGGTCCTTCGCGCAAGGCTTGAGCAGGCCCTTGGACATCTGCTCCAGCCGCTGCTGTTCGGAGAAGCAGCCGATGTCGATGACCATGTAGATGCGCTGGAAGGTCTCCGCCAACGCCGAGACCAGCTCCACGCGCGGCACGCCCCAGAGGAAGTACGTGCAGCAGTGGCGCGACAGGTCCACGCCCGCCCAGGTGCTCCCCAGGAACTCCGCGGTGCTGCCCGCGAAGTCGTAGCGCATCTGCCACGTCCGGCTGGCGATCTCCTGGTGATCCTTGCGCACGTTCTCCTCGGCGCGCAGGAACGGCTTCGCGCGTCCGAAGTCCGCCTTCTGGTTGCCTCGCGCCCCGCCGCAATAGAGGCAGTTCTCGCCGCAGCCCTTCCCTGGCGCGACCCAGCCGGAGAAGGAGTGTGCGTCCATCTGGCTGAGGAAGATCTCGTTGAAGTGCGAGTAGTAGACGTCCTGCGTGTTGGTCGAGCGCTGCACGTACGCCAGCGGCAACCGGCGGGGACGGCCGTCCGGCGTCCGCGTCACGACGTTGGGCGGGGCTTCTTCTCCGTTGCAGAGCGCCAGCAGGGGGACTTCCCCATCGCCCAGGATGACGTGGTCGATGCAGTCGTAGCCGCTCAATTCCTTCCACCAGTACGACGCGGAGTTGCCTCCCACGACGATGCGGATGGACGGGTCGATCTTCCGGATGGTCCGGGCGATGAGCAGCGCGCGGTCCACGTGGTGGAACCACTTGAGGCTGATGCCGATGAGCTTCGGGCGAACGCGGGCGATGAGGCGCTCGAAGGACTGCGTCACCTCCCCTGCGCTTTCGTCCCCATCCCACAGGCGCACGAAGGCTTCAATCCCGCCGCGCCGCAGGTAGCTCGCAAGGTAGAGGATGCCGCACGTGGCTTCGCCCGTTCCGGCACCGACGAGGAGGACTGGCGAGAGGGCACGACCACTGCTCATGGGACGACCACCGGACTGGGAGGGAGACGAAGGCCAGCGTATAGGCGAATCCGGGCAGGCCCCGCGTGGATTCGTCGCCTCCCCTCCTTCCAGGCCGCCGGCCTGCTCCCTGGACGGCCCCCCACTCCAGCAGTTCAGCGAGGTGCCGGAGCAGGACCCGGGGCTTCACGGGCGGTCGTTGAGTCGGCCCGAGCCTGCCGTCTCACGGCCGCGGACACCACTCGTATCCGGCGCTGTCGCCGACGGCTTTCGTCCCCGCCTGCGCCGCCGCTTCTTCGAGGCAGCACCCTGAGGCTGTCCGCCCAACGACCGCAGCACCTGCGCGCGGACGCCGCCCTCCAATCGCAGTTGTTGCATGAGCGCCTGCACCTGCTTCGCGCCCTGCGGGTTCCGCAATCCCTCTCCCAGCCGCTCGACGATGTCGATGCGCAGCGCCACCGGCCCGATGACCTCGTAGCCGAAGGCCCGCGCGCTCCGGCCGGCCAGCGCCGAGACATTCAGCGCCGGCTCCTGGGGGATGCCCTGCGGGGACGGCGCCTGCAGGAAGAGCGCCGTCAACATGGCCCGCCGATCCAGGGCCTGGGGCGACAGGGCCTGGGTGACGTAGAGGAACCGCTGGCCCTCGTGGACGCCCTGCGCCTTCAGCCGCTCCCGCGACTCCTCGTCCAGGAGCCGCCACTGCTCGCGCGCTTCGCCCTGGGAGATGACGCCCAGCCCTTCCGCCAGCTGGTAGGCCACGGCTCGCGTCGCGGGTGAGCGGCTCGCGCTCGTGAAGGACTCCGCGGGAAAGCCTCCCATGGCCTCCGTGACCAGGTCCCTCGCCAACGCCACCAACCGGCGCTCCAATCGCTGACGCGCGCCGCCCGTCCACACCTCCGGCTCCGCCAACGCCAGCTGCGGCGAGCGCCGGTCGCGCCCCCGCACCAGCCGGGCCAGCGGCTGCGCCTCGAAGGAGATTCGCCCCGTCGCGTCCACTTCAAAGGCATCGTGCGTCGCGTCCACCACGCGCTGGACGAACTGCTCCTCCGTCATCAACGCGCCTTCCGCGCCCGGAACCTCCGTCAACAGGAGCCCCAGCTTCGCGAAGGGATTGTCCGAGGCACCGGCCTGCGGCTGCGTGCTGGCCCTCACGAAGCGGCGCGCGCTCCTCCTCGCGGCCCGCTGCACGAAGCGCTCCACCAGCCGCTCATGCAGGGCGTCTCCCAGCGCGTCCTCGATGCGGCGCGTGCGCTCCTGCCAGTCTTCCGCGTCGTTCAGCCAGCCCGGACGATGGCTGATGTACGTCCAGATGCGGATGGCCGCGAGCCGGTCCATCAGCGTGTGGATGTCCCCGGAGGCATCGTCCAGCGGTGACACCTGCCGGCCCAGCCACGTCGGATCCAGCTTCCCGTCCCCGGCCGTCAGCTGGAGGAACGTCTCGCGCAGCAGCGCGACGTGCTGCCCGAAGAGCCCCTTGCGGAAGTCCGGGATCTGGCAGACCTGCCACAAGAGCTCCACGGATGCCTTGTCGGTGGTGAGCTCGCGGATGGCGGGCACCGCGGACAGGCCCTTGAGCGCGTCGAAGTCGTCCGCGCGCTCCACCCGGACGAAGGCGCTGTCGCGAGGCGCCCGCGACAATGAATCCAGCAGCGCCTCCGGGCTTGCGAAGTCGAGCGAGGAATTGCGCCAGACGAGGCTGCGCACCGCCGGAAAGCGGTGGGTTTCAATGGCGGAGACGATGCGCGGCGGCAGCTCCGGCAGCGTGTTCAGCGCGCCAAAGCTCCCGTCGTTGAGGTGGCGCCCCGCGCGGCCGGCGATCTGCGCCAGCTCGTCCGGATACAGGTCGCGCTGCTCGGCGCCGTCGTACTTGGAGAGCGTCGCGAAGGCCACGTGGTTGAGGTCCAGGTTCAACCCCATGCCAATGGCATCCGTGGCCACGAGGTACTGGACCTCGCCGGATTGATACATGGCCACCTGCGCGTTGCGCGTCCGCGGTGACAGCGCGCCCAGCACCACCGCCACCCCGCCCCGCAGACGGCGCAGCGCTTCGGCCAGTTCGTAGACGCGGTCCGCGGAGAACGCGACCACCGCCGAGCGCGGCGGCAGGCTCTTCAGCGAGCGGCGCCCGGCATAGCGCAGCTGCGACAGGCGCATGGCGCGCTTCGTGGACGCATGGGGAATCAGCGCCTGCACCATGGGCCGCATGGTGTCCGCGCCCAGGAACCAGGTCTCCTTGCGGCCGCGCGCGTGCAGCAGCCGGTCCGTGAAGACGTGCCCGCGCTCCCGGTGCGCGGCGAGCTGGATTTCATCCACCGCGAGGAAGTCCACCTCCCGGTCGGTCGGCATCGCCTCCACGGTGCAGATCCAATAGTCAGGCCGGGGCGGGATGCGCTTCTCCTCGCCCGTCATCAGCGCGACCCGGCCCTCGCCCACCTTCGCGGTCACCCGGTCGTAGACCTCACGGGCGAGCAGGCGGAGCGGCAACCCGATGATGCCGGAGTCGTGCTCGAGCATCCGTTCGATGGCGCGAAAGGTCTTCCCGGTGTTCGTGGGCCCCAGCTCCGCCACGACGACGGACGGCCGGCTGGATGGGCTCGAGCTCATTGGCGAAGACTAACCCCGAACCCCCTCCTCCGCCCTGGAGGCCGCAAGGGATGTTCGCGGACAACGTCCCTGCCCGCGCCCTGCGTGGAGGCAGGCGTCAGCGAAAGGCCCTTGCCAGATACAACGGGCCCCGGGGCGGGACGGACAGGCGCGGCGCTCCCGGCACGCGGGGGCAGATGGGATGGACGGCGCCGCCCGGGCCCCCCAGCTTCCGGACACGCAGCCGCCCGGGGGCAATGCCATGGCCGACACGCATTCGCAGCCGTCCGAGACCGACCCGGGGGAGCTGGGGGTCCGCATCACGCTGCTCAACGCCGCGCTGGCGACCAAGGTCGTCTGCGTGCGGCGCTACACGCGCCACGCCCTGCTGGCGGGAGGCGCGTGTCACGAGGCGATGAAGGCCGCGTTCGGCCTGCACGCTCGAGATGAACAGGACCACGCGCTCAGGCTCGCCGAGCGCATCCAGCAGCTGGGCGGCCGGCCGGATTTCAACCTTGGAGGGCTCATGTCCAGTGGTGACACCCAGGACGACGAAGGGCGGACGCTGGTGGAGCTGCTGCGCGAGAACCTGGAGGCGGAGCGCGTCGCCATCGCGTCGTACCGCGACCTCATCCCCTACTTCGCGGAACGCGATCCCACCACGCGGCGGCTGCTGGAGGAGCTCCTCGACGAAGAGGAGGCCCACGCCAACGCCCTGCACGCGCTGCTGAGGCCTTGAGACCCCGGCCCGGTGGGTTCCTCGGGCGGGTCCCGAACGGACCCGCCGGGCCGAGGATCCTCAGGCGCCCGGTGCCACCTGCACGTCGCGGTAGCGCACCATCCGCTTCAGCGACGGATCCCACAGGTTCAGCCGCAGGCACCCCACGATGTCCTTCAGCGTGAGCGTGGTGACGTGCGGCCCCTGGAGCTCCGGGATGGACGCCATCGCCTCCGGCAGCCGGTAGAACGGGATGCGCGGGTTGAGGTGGTGGACGTGGTGGTAGCCGATGTTGCCCGTGAACCACTCCATCACCGGCCCGAAGCGCATGTAGCTGCTGGCCTCCAGCGCCGCGTCCGCGTGGCTCCACGACGCCTCCGGCAGGATGGCCACCTCGTCGAAGTTGTGCTGCGCGTAGAACAGGTACGTGCCCAGCGCGTACGCGGCGAACAGCGGCCCCAGGAAGGCCGTGAGGTAGACGCCCAGGCCAAACCCATGCCAGACAGCCGCGGACAGGGCCACGTGCACGCCCAGCGCCAGCCCGGACGTCCAGTAGCGCTTCGGGTTCTTCACGAACGGCTGGAGGCACAGGCTGTAGAGGAACGCGGTGAAGTAGCCGAACAGCTGCGTCACCGGGTGGCGCTCCACCACGTAGCCCAGGCGCTGGGCGCCGGTGGCCTTGCGCCATTGCTCCGTGGTCCAGGTGGCGAAGGTGCCCGCCGAGTCCGCCGCGATGCGGGCGGTGTTGGCGTGGTGATGGTTGTGCGTGTCATTCCAGATGCGCGACGGGGTGAGCGTGAGCAGCCCCTGCACCTGGAAGAGCGCCTTGGCCCACCGGGACTTCGGCAGGAGCGCCCCGTGCATCGCGTCGTGGAAGAGGATGAAGCAGCGGATGAGCACCAGCGCTTCAATGAGGCCGCCCACGATGCGCAGGGGCCACCAGGGCGCGGCCACCGCCAGCACCACCGCGCCCACGAGCGCGGCGTAGGTGGAGCCGAGCGCCCAGAGGGAGCGCGCGGTGTCCTGGGCCGCGTAGGGACGCGTGCGGGCAATGAGGTCCTTGCTCGATGGCGACGCGGTTCGTTCCATGGGGACAGGGCTCCGGCGGTGCCCGCCCGGCGACACACCGGGACGGATGACCGCGAGCGTTGTCCCATCCCCATGTCACGGCCGGGTCAGCGCTTCTTACGCCAGGCGCGAAGCTCCGCTTTCTTCTGCTTGCCCACCTCGTCCAGCCGGGCCTGCCAGGTTTCACGGTAGGGGCGCAGGGCCTCCGCCACGGCGCGGGCCACCACCAGGTTGCGGTACCACTTGGCGTCCGAGGGCACCAGGTGCCAGGGCGCCTGCTCGGTGGACGTGAGGGCGAAGACATCCTCATAGGCGCGCGTGTAGTCCGCCCAGTGCTTGCGGTCCTCCCAGTCGCCCGCGGCGATCTTCCACGCCTTGCGCGGCTCCTCCTCGCGAGCCAGCAGCCGCTGCTCCTGCTCCTCCTGGCTGATGTGGAGGAAGAACTTGAGGATGATGGTGCCGTGCTCCCAGAGGAGGGTCTCGAAGTCGCGGATGTGCTGGTAGCGCGACTTCCAGAGCGCCTTGGGCACCAGGTTGTTCACCCGCGCCACGAGCACGTCCTCGTAGTGGGAGCGGTTGAAGATGGAGAACTCGCCCAGGCGCGGGGTCTTGCAGTGCACGCGCCAGAGGAAGTCGTGCTCCCGCTCCTCCGTGCTGGGCACACCAAAGGAGGTGACGCTCACCCCGCGCGGATTGAGGCTGCCCACCACGTGCTTGATGGTGCCGTCCTTGCCGGCGGTGTCGCGCCCCTGCAGGACGATGAGGACGGAGTTCATCTTCGCGCCCCACAGCAGGTCCTGGAGATCGAACAGCTCCTCGCCCAGCACGTCGAACTCCGTCTTGGCCACCTCCTTGTCCGTCTTCTTCGGCGGTCCCGTGGGGGTGCGCTCCAGCTTCACCTTCGCGCCCTGCTTGTCGTTGCGGATGATGTCCATGGTCCCCTTCGCTCCTGGTGTGAGCGCAAGCGTGCCCTGAGCGAAGGCGGATTCACACCGTTCCGAACCAGGACGGCGGCAGAACGTCCGAGTCGAACCTTTCAAGGAGCATCCGGCACAGGTGGTGGCGGCAGGACAGCGTGCCGCCTCCCTCTTGGGCCGGCAGGCTGTCCAGTTTCCAGATCCTGGTTCTTGAATCCAGACAAGACGCCCCGCCAGGTGCTCCGCGAGCCCCCCGAATCCAGTCACACTCCAGCAATGCGGCTGTTTCACTGCTTGCGATTGCCTCCGCGACAAGCGGCAAAACCAGGCTCAAGAGCTGCCCTGGCGGTCCAAACAAGTCTCCAGAAATCAATTCCTCACAAGTTCTCATCTTGCCCGTCCAGCTTTCGTTCCCCCCTGTCGCCAGCCCGACCCGCCACATCACGAGAGCCAGATGTTTCGAACTTCAATGCCCCTGCCGACCCGCCTTCGTCTGTTGTCCACCCTGGCCCTGCTGCCCTCCCTGGCCAGCGCCGCCTCGACCACTGCCCCTGCTTTCGACCTGGAGCGGCTGAGCCTCAACCCCACGTCGCGCGCCGCGCTCGGCACGGCGGCGGGCAGCCTGCGCGAGCCCGGTGAGCTGCGCCTGGCCCTGGCGGCGCACTACGAGCGCTCGCCGCTCACGCTCTACCGCGATGGAGAGCGGATGGACTCGCTCGTCGGGTCGCGCACGCAAGTGCAGCTGGCGGGCACCTATACGGTGAGCAAGCGGTTCGAGGTGGGCGCCATCCTCCCCCTCATGGCCCACCAGGGCACGCGCGGGTTCTCCAACGTGGGCATGACGTCCCCCTCGTCGTGGGGCCTGGGGACGCCGGTGTTGCAGGGCCGGCTGGGGCTCCTGGATGAGGCGTCCGCGCCGGTGTCGCTGGCGGCGGAGCTGGCGGTGGGCCTGCCCGTGGGCAACAAGGACGCGCTCCAGGGCAGCGGCGGCTGGGACGTGACGCCGCGCGTGTCCGCGGGCCGCACGGTGGGTCCGGTGGTGCTGGGCCTGGAGGCGGGCGTCCGGCTGCGCAACCGCACGGCGGTGGGTTCGAACGCGGTCGGCTCGGAGCTGCCCTGGGCGGCCACCGTGGCCACCACGGGCCACAAGCTGCGCGGCGAGCTGGGCCTGCGCTCCGCGGTCCCCCTGACGGACAGCCCCATGCCCATGGAGCTGCTGGCGGGAGGCCGCTACGCGCTGGGCTCCCGGATGGAGGTGTTCGCGCTGGGCGGCCCCGGCCTGGGCACCGCGCCGGGCACGCCCGCCTTCCGCGTGATGGCCGGCCTGTCGGTGTCCGCGCTCCAGGCGGTCCAGCCGGTGATGCGTCCCCGCATCGCGGAAGCC